>JBARNF010000608.1:0-26101 GCA_049802835.1 Bradyrhizobium sp. | reverse complement strand
ATCACCGTGATCGGCCGCGTCAGGCCGGATTTCCTGCCCAAGGGCGAGGCGCTGCCGTGGGCCGAGCGCATCAAGGGCCTCAAGGGCATCTGGGCGCCGATGCTGCTGTTCCTGTTCGTGATCGGCGGCCTCTACGGCCTGCCCTTCCTGCCGCGCTTCACGCCAACGGAAGCCGGCGGCGTCGGCGCCACCGGTGCGTTCCTGATCGGCCTGTTCACCGGACGGCTGAACAAGGACAAGATCCTGGCCTCGCTGCTGCATGCGACGCGCACAGCGGACGCGGTGTTCACGGTGCTGATCGGCGCGCTGATCTTCGGCTACTTCCTCACGGTGACGCAGACGCCGCAGAAGGTGACGGAATTCCTCACGGGCCTTGGGCTCGGCCCCTACGGCGTGCTGGCGCTGATCATGGTGATGTATCTGGTGCTCGGCTGCCTGATGGACGCGATGGCGATGATCATTCTCACCGTGCCGATCATCTTCCCGGTGATCTCGCATCTCGGCTTCGATCCGATCTGGTTCGGCGTCATCATCGTGATGACGGTCGAACTCGGCCTGATCCATCCGCCGGTCGGCATGAACGTCTTCGTCATCAAGAGCGTGGTGAAGGACGTGTCCTTCTCCACGATCTTCAAGGGCGTGCTGCCGTTCGTGGCGACCGACCTGATCCGGCTGGTGATCCTGATTGCGTTCCCGCTGCTCGCCACCTGGCTGCCGCAACAGATGATGAACCGCTGATGACTCCAACCCTCCAGACCCGATACGTCTTCACCCTGACCGTGATGATCGGCGAGGTGACCTCCGCCGGCGAGACCGGCATCGGCGTCCGCCGGATCATCCCGATCCATGGCGGCGAGGTGAAGGGGCCGGGCCTGGATGGTGCAGGCATCAGCGGCAAAATCTGCAACTTCGGCGCCGACTTCCAGATCATCCGCCCCAACGAGCTGATCGACCTCGAAGCCAAATACGCGTTCGAGACCGACGACGGCGCGACCATCTATGTCGAGAACCGCGGCATCCGCTTCGGTCCGGTCGACCTGCTGCAGAAGCTCAAGCGCGGCGAGCCCGTCGATCCCAAGCTGATCTACTTCCGCACCCACCCGCGCTTCGAGACCGGCCACGACAACTATCGCTGGCTGATGCAGCACATCTTCGTCGGCTCGGCCGCCCGCCACGCCGACCGCGTCGTCGTCGACGTGCATATGGTGCTGTAGGCCGGGCTGTTCGCGACAAACTCCGTCGTCGTCCCGGGCAAGCTACGGCGGCGCAGCGCCGTCGCGGCGCCGACCCGGGACCCATACCGCGTGATCTATCGGGGAACGCTTGAACGGCGACGATTTGTCGCCAAGCCGACGCCGGTGGCTATGGGTCCCGGGTCGGCGCCCGGCCAACGCTGTCGCGTTGCCCAGGCTTGCCCGGGACGACGACGGAGCTTGCGGGGGCGCCGTCCGGACGCCGTGGCGTTGAGCAAGACAATCGGGACGCTCGAATTCCGCCAGAGGTCGGACTAATCCTCGTCGTCCCAATCCGAAGCCCTGCGATAGTCGTGATCGCAATCCCGGTATCGCTGAGCCGGCACGTAGCCATACCGCTCATAGGCCGGGTAGCGGTAGTGTGACCGGTAGACCGGCGCAGGCTCATACGCCTGCGCTTCGGACGCCAGCGCGCCGCCGATCAGAGCTCCGACGACCAGGCCGCCGATCAGCGTCGCATTGCGGCCGTCATGGGCCTGAGCTGGCGCCGAACCGGCGAACAGGGTTGCGGTCACGGCGAGCGCGGCGATGCCGCCTGCGATAGATTTTTTCAGCGAAACCATGGTCCCCTCCATTGGGAAGTGTGGTGACGTTCTACATGGCCGCCGCTGAAGCCATGCTGAATGCGATGTTGCCAGCCGTTCATTTGCGAATCCGCCAGCCTTTGCGGGCCGGAGCGCCCCTTGCGAGCATCAGCCGCCGTTTGGCGCTGGATGACGATGGGACATCGCCACGGAGAGCGAAACACTGTCTGGCGATGCGATACGGCTCTTCAGGAATTCAGAAAAATAACTTGCGAATTTCCGAAAATCGTGATTGTATTACCCCATCCCGTCCCAAGCCGAGGGGCGTTGCGCGCGATCGTCACGACACGCGGGGCGGGGAGCGGTGGCCGCGATGATGCCGCAGCGTGTCTTCGGATGCGCGGACGAACGGCATGGCGCGGACGCGAAGTCGTGTGGTCCTGACCTCCCGGTGCCGAGGTCAAGTTGATGTCAGCGCGGACGCGCTGTCTCGATGACGGGGTCAATCAGCCGGTCCCCGGGGAGAGCACGAAGCAAGCGTGAAGACCATCGCGCAGGGAAGGCCGGGTGATTCCGGCTGCACCTGTGGTACCTGCCGCCTGCATTTTTTGAGCAGGCGGGCCGCAGGCGTCAGTCGGCGCCTGGCCTTCCCTGCGCCCTCTGCATCTGGAGGGTGAACGAGATCAGCACGACCCGGGCGTGATTTCGCCGCGGGAACGCCGGATCATGTGCGTTGCCTTTGCGCCGGTGGGCCTTACGATGAGCGCGTGCTCGAGACCTCGCGCCTGAGATCTGCGGCCGCTCATTTTGCATTGCACAACATGATGTCAGGGGCCGCTTATTGACTCCTGCCAAGATCGTTATAAAACATAACTATTCTGAACAGGACACAATAGAGCCCATGGGAAACGCCGACACAGCCACGCCTGCGGGGGATTCGTCGCTGCTGCAGATCGAGCAGCAGGGCGCCGTCCTGACGATCGGGCTCAACCGCCCGGCCAAGCGCAATGCGCTGAATGACGGCATCATCCTCGCGATCGGCGAGTGCTTCACCCGCCTGCCCGAGGACGTCCGTGTCGTGGTCATCCACGGTGTCGGTGACAACTTCTCCTCCGGCCTCGACCTCTCCGAGTTGCGCGAGCGCGACGCCACCGAAGGCCTCCTGCATTCGCAGATGTGGCATCGCGTGTTCGACCGCATCCAGTATTGCCGCGTGCCGGTCATCGCTGCGCTGAAGGGCGCCGTGATCGGCGGCGGCCTCGAGCTCGCCTGCGCCGCGCATATCCGCGTCGCCGAGCCGTCGGCCTACTTCGCATTGCCCGAGGGCCAGCGCGGAATCTTCGTCGGCGGCGGCGGCTCGGTGCGGCTGCCGCGCCTGATCGGCGTCGCCCGCATGATGGACATGATGCTGACCGGCCGGGTCTATTCCGCCACCGAAGGCTCGTCCTACGGCTTCGCGCAATATCTCGTCGAGGCCGGCGCCGCCATGACCAAGGCGTTGGAGCTGGCCGCGAAGATCGCGGGCAACGCGCCGCTGACGAACTTCGCGGTCCTGCAGGCGCTGCCGATGATAGCGGAGGCCAACCCGCAGACCGGCCTGCTGATGGAATCGCTGATGGCCACCGTCGCGCAGAGCGACAAGGAGGCGAAGAATCGCATTCGCGCCTTCCTCGATCACAAAACCGCAAAAGTGAAACCGACGTGACATGACTGCGCAAACAATAATAAGCACACAGGGAGGAACGGACGACACGGCGCGCAGCGCCAGTGTGCATCCGTTGCGTGCGATCTCGTTCAACGATCCCGCTGTCACCGTCGACCGCCGCGATGACGGCACGATCTATCTGCGGCCGAAGCAGCCGCTCGGCGATTTTCCGCTGCGGATCACCGACCGGCTGCATCACTTCGCCGAAACTACGCCACAGCGCGTGTTCATGGCCGAGCGCGTTGGGCCTGCGGGCTGGCGCGAGCTGACCTATGCCACCTTGCTGGCCGCGAGCCGGCACATTGCGTCGGCGTTGCTCGCACGCGGGCTGTCGGCGGACCGCCCGGTCATGATCCTGTCGGGAAATTCGATCGACCATGCGCTGGTCGCGTTCGGCGCGCTCTATGCCGGCGTCCCGTTCTGTCCGGTGTCGCCTGCCTATTCGCTGGTGTCGCGCGACTACGGCAAGCTCGCCTATCTGATGAAGCTGCTGACGCCGGGCCTCGTCTTCGTAGACGACGCCGACAAGTTCGCCGATGCGCTTGCCGCGAACGTGCCCGAGGGCACGGAGATCGTGGCTGCGTTCGGCTCGGTGCCGGGCCGCGACGTCACGATGCTGGCCGATCTGATCGCGACGCCGCTGTTCCCCGGCCTCGGCGCCGCGCATGAGAAGATCGGTCCAGACACGATCGCGAAGTTCCTGCTCACGTCGGGCTCGACCGGCAATCCGAAAGCCGTCATCAACACCCAGCGGATGATCTGCGCCAACCAGGTGATGATCCGTGAGACGCTCGCGTTCCTGAAGGACGAGCCGCCTGTGATCATCGACTGGCTGCCGTGGAATCACACCTTCGGCGGCAACCACAACATCGGGCTGACCTTGTTCAACGGCGGCTCGATGTATCTCGACCAGGGCAAGCCGGTGCCGGGCGGCATCGAGGAGACCGTGCGCAACCTGCGCGAGATTTCGCCGACGGTCTATTTCAATGTCCCCAAGGGCTACGAGTCGCTGCTGCCCTATTTCCGCGAAGACCCGTCGTTGCGGAAGACCTTTTTCCAGCGGCTGCACGCGATGTTCTTCTCCGGCGCCGCGCTGGCGCCGCATGTCTGGAACGAGCTCGACGAACTCTCGGTGGCTGAGACCGGTTATCGCGTGCCGATGCTGACGGGCCTGGGCTCCACGGAGACCGCGCCGTTCTTCATGTCGGTCAATCCGCGCACCAGCCGCTCCGGTCATGTCGGCCTGCCGGTGGCGGGCAACGAGGCCAAGCTCGTGCCCAACAACGGCAAGCTCGAGGTGCGCGCCAAGGGGCCGAACGTCACGCCGGGCTACTGGCGCCTGCCCGAGGTCTCGGCCGCAGCGTTCGACGACGAAGGCTACTACAAGATGGGCGACGCGCTGAAGCCCGTCGATCCCGACGACTTCAATGCCGGCTTCGATTTCGACGGCCGCGTCGCCGAGGACTTCAAGCTGGCGAGCGGCACCTGGGTCTCGGTCGGTCCGCTGCGCGCGCGCTTCGTCGCGGCATGTGCGCCGCTGGCGCGCGACGTGATCATCGCCGGCATCAACCGCGATGAGATCGCCGCCATCGTCGTGCTCGATCTCGATGGTTGCCGCCTGATCAACGCGACCTTGCCGTTCGACGATCTCGCCGCGACGGCCGCGGATCCTTTGATCGTCGAGGCCTTCCGCGAGCGCTTCACGAAATTCCTGCAGACCGCGACCGGATCGTCGACGCGGATCACGCGCGCGGTGCTGCTCGGCACGCCGCTGTCGATCGACAAGGGTGAGGTCACCGACAAGGGCTCGATCAACCAGCGCGCCGTGCTGGAGCATCGCAAGGACCTGATCGAGAGCATTTACGCCGCGACGCCGGGCGACGACGTCATCCTCGCCCGCTGATCGACGCATCCAAGGGAGAAACGACAATGTTGTTGAAGGATCAGGCCGCCATCGTCACCGGCGGCGCCTCCGGTCTCGGAGCCGCCACCGCCCGCAAGCTCGCCTCGCAGGGCGCCAAGGTTGCGGTGTTCGATCTCAACGCCAAGCTGGCCGAGGAGGTCGCGGCCGAGATCAAGGGCGTGGCCGTGGTCTGCGACGTCTCCGACGCCGCCGGTGCGGAAGCGGCCGTCGCCAAGGCGGTCGAGGCGCTCGGCCAGCAGCCGCGCGTGCTGGTGAACTGCGCCGGCATCGGCGTCGCCAAGCGCGTCGTTGGTCGTGACGGTCCGATGGCGCTGGCCGATTTCGAGAAGGTGATCAAGGTCAACCTGATCGGCTCGTTCAACATGCTCCGGCTCGTCACCAATGGCATGACCAAGCTGGAGCCGCAGGCGACCGGCGAGCGCGGCGTCGTCATCAACACCGCCTCGGTCGCGGCCTATGACGGCCAGATCGGACAGTCGGCCTATTCGGCGTCGAAGGGCGGCATCGTCGGCATGACCCTGCCGATCGCGCGCGAACTGGCGCAGTTCGGCATCCGCGTGCTGACCATCGCGCCCGGCCTGTTCCTGACGCCGCTGCTCGCCAATCTGCCGCAGGAAGCCCAGGACTCGCTCGCCGCCGCAATCCCGTTCCCGCGCCGCCTCGGCCACGCCGACGAGTTCGCAGCCCTGGCGCTGCACATGGTCGAGAACCCCTACCTCAACGGCGAAGTCGTCCGCCTCGACGGCTCGCTGCGCATGGCGCCGAAGTAGGACTGATGAGCTCGGCTGCGCGCGCGGGACTCGCTCTCGACCTCTCCCCGCTTGCGGGGAGAGGTCGGATTGCATCGTCAGATGCAATCCGGGTGAGGGGGTACAGGTCCAACCGCGGACACTTCCCGTGCGTCTGCCCCTCACCCCCGCCCACTCCCCGTGAAGAACGGGGAGAGGGGGCGCATCGTCTCCGCGGCTGACAGCGAGGTTTCTAAGACATGTTCGTCCACCGCCGCGACGTGCAGATCCAATGGGGTGACTGCGATCCTGCCAACATCGTCTACTACCCGCGCTACTTCGCGATGTTCGACGATGCGACTTCGGTGATGTTCGAGGCGGCCGGCTTCTCCAAGCAGGACATCGTCCGTCGCTACGGGCTGGTCGGCATTCCCATGGTCGATACCCGGGCCAAGTTCTACATCCCGTCGACCTATGGCGACTGGATCACGATCGAAAGCCGGATCGAGAGCATCAAGCGCTCATCGTTCGATGTCACCCACAAGGTGTTCAAGGGCGAGGCACTGGCGCTCGAAGGCTTCGAGACCCGCGTGCTGGTCGGCCGCGATCCGGCCGATCCGGACAAGTTGAAATCGGCGCCGTTTCCCGAAGACATGAGGGCAAAATTCATGCAGGGCTGACGGCGGATCGGCGGGTGCGACATGCGACCGTCTTAAGGATGAATTCGCGTCGTGCTTTGGTCGACTGGAAGAAAACGGTCTGGTCATGTTCAATGCCATGATCACGCTGCAGGACGGACCGGGCGGCCTGGAATGGCCGGTCCGATCCGGGAATTCGGACGCGTAAACGGAACGGCAGCTCACGAGCTGAACTGAAAAGATCAAGAGGGAGGACAAAATGAAGACGACCTATCTGGCGGCCGCCGGCGTCATCGCGATGCTGGTGTCTGCTCCGGCGCTGGCGCAGACCAGCGAGATCACCATCGGCATCACCACCACCACCACCGGCCCGGGTGCCGCGCTCGGCATCCCCGAGCGCAATGCGCTCGAATTCGTGCCGAAGGAGATCGGCGGCGTGCCGCTGAAGGTGATCGTGCTCGACGACGGCGGCGATCCGACCACGGCGACCACCAATGCGCGCCGTTTCGTCACCGAGTCCAAGGCCGACATCATCATGGGCTCGGCGCTGACCCCGTCGACCATCGCGGTGTCCAACGTCGCCAGCGAAGCCGGCATTCCGCATTTCGGCCTGGCGCCGTTCCCGGTCACGCCGGAGCGCGCCAAGTGGTCGGTGGTGATGCCGCAGCCGGTGCCGATCATGGGCAAGGTGCTTTACGAGCACATGAAGGCGCACAACATCAAGACCGTCGGTTATATCGGCTATTCGGATTCCTACGGCGATCTCTGGTTCAACGATCTGAAGAACCAGGGCGGTCCGATGGGCTTGACGATCGCCGACGAGGAGCGCTTCGCGCGCCCCGACACGTCGGTCACCGGCCAGGTGCTCAAGCTGGTCGCCGCCAATCCGGATGCGATCCTGGTCGGTGCTTCCGGCACGGCGGCCGCCCTGCCGCAGACCGAGCTGCGCGAGCGTGGCTATACCGGCCTGATCTATCAGACCCATGGTGCTGCGAGCATGGATTTCATCCGCATCGCCGGCAAGGCGGCGGAAGGCGTGATCATGGCCTCGGGTCCGGTGATGTCGCCGGAGACGCAGGCCGACAGCGCGCTCACGAAGGCGCCGGGCCTTGCGCTCAACAAGGCCTATGAGGCCAAGTATGGCCCGAGCAGCCGCAGCCAGTTCGCCGGCCACTCCTACGACGCGTTCGAGATTCTCAAGCGTATCATCCCGACGGCCCTGAAGACCGCCAAGCCCGGCACGCCGGAGTTCCGCGAGGCGATCCGCCAGGCGCTGCTGTCCGAGAAGGACTTGGCGGCATCGCAGGGCGTCTACAACTTCACCGAAAAGGACCGCTCGGGCCTCGACGACCGCGCCCGCATCATCCTGACCGTGAAGGACGGCAAGTACGTCCCGGCGCAGTGAGCCTGCGGACCATAACTTCGATCGAGAAAGGCCGGCTCAGTGAGCCGGCCTTTCGGCTATTGTGACGGCGATTTCTGCAGTTTTTTCGAGGCGAGACGCCATGATCCCCGCCCCCAATGGAGCCACCCGGCTCCACATCATCATCGGTGATCCCATCGCGCAGGTGCGCGCGCCAGCCGGCGTCAGCCGGGCCTTCGCCGATCGGGGCAGTGATGCGATCCTGGTCGCGGTCCAGATCGCGCCGGCAGACCTGTCGGACTTCCTCGCAGTGATGACGCGGGTGAAGAATCTCGACGGCATCGTCGCGACCATCCCGCACAAATTCGCCTGCTATCAGGCCTGTGCCGGCGCGAGCGAGCGCGCGCACTTCATCGGTGCCGTCAACCTGATGCGGCGCCGGCCCGACGGCGGCTGGCATGGCGACATGGTCGACGGCCTCGGTTTCGTCGGGGCGGCGACGGCTGCGGGATTCGATCCCGCCGGCCGACGCGCGCTGCAGATCGGGGCGGGCGGCGCCGGCTCGGCGATTGCGCTGGCGCTGATCGATTCGGGCGTACGCGAGCTCGCCATCCACGACAGCGATGCCGGACGGCGTGACGCGCTGATCGCGCGCCTCAACGAACGGGGCAGGGGCCGCGTGCTGATCGGCAGCACCAATGCCAGAGGCTTTGACATGGTCGCGAATGCGACGCCGGCGGGCATGCAGGCGGGCGATCCCTTGCCGGTCGACATGACGACGGTGAGCCCGTCCGCCTATTGCGGCTGCGTCATCACCCGGCCGGAGGTGTCGCCGTTCATCGCGGCCGCGCGCGAGCGCGGCTGCTTGACGGCGACCGGCACCGACATGTACCGGGCGCTGGAGCGCGAGATGGTCGACTTCCTGCTGACGCGGGAGGCGCCATCCTGAGGCAGCGCCTTACCCGATCGATGGTCGGCTCAGCTCGCGGCCGTTTCGGCAAAGCCGAGATAGCTCGCGGCGACGCGCTGGTCGGTCGCGATTTCCGAAGCCTTGCCGTTCAGCACGAACTCGCCGAGCTCCATCACATAGGCACGGTCGGCGACTTGCAGCGCGGCCTTGGCGTTCTGCTCGACCAGCAGCACCGAGACGCCGTCCTGGCGCAGCTTGGCGACGATCTCGAAGATGCCGGCGACGATGATCGGCGCGAGCCCGAGGCTCGGCTCGTCCAGCATCAGCAGCTTCGGCGCGCCCATCAGGGCGCGGCCCATCGCCAGCATCTGCTGCTCGCCGCCCGACAAGGTGCCGGCGAGCTGCTTGCGCCGTTCCTTGAGCTTCGGAAACAGCGTGTAGACGTGCTCGAAGCCTTTGACGGCATGCGCCTTGGACATGCGGAACGCGCCGAGCTGCAGGTTGTCCTCGACGTTCATGCTGGCGAACAGCTCGCGATGCTCGGGCACGAGGCAGAGGCCGCGGGCGACGCGGTCCTCGATCTCGTAGCGTGCGAGATCCTCGCCGGCGAAGCTGACCTTGCCCTTCAGGGGCAGCACGCCCATGACGGCGCTGAGCAGCGTGGTCTTGCCGGCGCCGTTGGCGCCGATGATGGTGACGATCTCGTTCTCCGCCACGGTGAGCGAGACCGACCTGACAGCCTCGACCTTGCCGTAGGAGACATGGGCGTCGGTGACTTCCAGCAGCGTGCTCATGCGGTGGCTCCGAGATACGCCTTGATCACCTCGGGATTGGTCTTGATCGCGGCCGGTGTACCCTCAGCGATCTTGGTGCCGAAATCGAGCACCACGATGCGGTCGGCGAGATCCATGACGAACCCCATGTCGTGCTCGACCAGCAGAACCGACATGCCGCCGGCGCGCAGCTCGCGCAGCAGCGCGCCGAGGCGCTGCTTCTCCATGTGGCGCAGGCCCGCGGCGGGCTCGTCGAGCAAGAGCAGCATCGGGTCGACGCAGAGTGCGCGGGCGATCTCGACGATGCGCTGTTGTCCCAGCGACAGCGAGCCGGCGAGCTGGTGCATCTGGTCGCCAAGCCCGACGCGCGCGATCTGGCGCGCGGCCTCGGCGAGCAGCTTTGCCTCGTCGCCGCGGTCGAGCCGGAACATGCTGGACAGCGCGCCGGAGTGCCCGCGCAGATGGGCACCGATCGCGACGTTCTCCAGCACCGTCATGTCCGGCACCAGCTTGACGTGCTGGAAGGTTCTGGAAATGCCGAGCTTGACGACGTCCTGCGGCGGCGCGTTGCCGACGGCCTTGCCGAGCACCGCGATGTTGCCGGAGGTCGGCGGCAGCACGCCGGTGATCAGGTTGAAGGTCGTGCTCTTGCCGGCGCCGTTGGGCCCGATCAGCGCGACGATCTCGCGGGCCTGGACGTCGAAGGAGACATTGTTGACGGCGACCACGCCGCCGAACTGCTTGCGCGCATTGTCGACCTGCAGCAGCACGCTGGGAGACGTCGCGGCGTGCACGCGGGCCGGCAGCTTGATCGTGGTGTCCGGCTTCTTGGCGACGGGCTTGAACGGCAGCCGCGCGGTCAGCCACGGCCACAGGCCGGTCGGTGCGAGCTGGAGCAGCGCGACGAGAAGGATGCCGAACACGATGGTCTCGAGCTGGCCCTCGCCATGCAGCAGCAGCGGGAGGTAGCTCTGCAGCACTTCCTTCAGGATCACGACGATCGCCGCGCCCAGCACACCGCCCCAGACATAGCCGGCGCCGCCGACGACGGCGACGAACAGATATTCGATGCCGGCCTGGGCTCCGAACGGCGTCGGGTTCACGGCGCGGGTGAAGTGCGCATACAGCCAGCCGGACAGGCCGGCGAGCACGGCGGCATAGATGAACACCAGCAGCTTGGCGCGCGGCGCGTAGACGCCGAAGGCCTCGGCTGCGATGTGGCCGCGGCGGAGCGCGCGGATGGCGCGGCCGGTGCGGGAGTCCAGCAGGTTCATCGTCAGCAGCGCCGAGATCAGGACGGCGGCCCAGATCGCGAAATAGATGGTGCCGGGATCGAGCATCCTGAGGCTGCCGATCGACAGCGGCGGGATGCCGGAGATGCCGTCATTGCGGCCGAGGAAGGCGAGCTTGCTGAACAGATAGAACAGGCCGAGGCCCCAGGCCAAGGTGCCGAGCGGCAGATAGTGGCCGGACAGCCTGACGGTGACGAGGCCGAGCAGCACGGCGGCGAGGCCGGACACCAGCAGCGACAGCGGCAGCGTCAGCCAGGGCGATACGCCGTAGTTGGCGGACAGCACCGCAGTGGTGTAGGCGCCGAAGCCGACGAAAGCGGCCTGGCCGAACGAGGTGAGACCACCGACGCCGGTCAGCAGCACCAGCCCCATCGCGACCAGCGCGGACAGTCCGATATTGTCGAGCAGCACGATCCAGAACGGCGGCATGCCCGGGATGAACGGGATCACCGCAACGATCGCGGCAAAGACGATGAGAGGCCAACGCTCGCGCACGGATCAATCCTTCTCTTCTTCGACCGCGGGCGCGGCGAGCGAACGCAACAGCAGGACGGGGATCAGCAGCATGAAGACGATCACCTCCTTGAAGTTGGAGGCGTAGAACGAGGAGAACGCCTCGACGATGCCGACGACGAGGGCGGCAACCGCGGTCAGAGGGTAGCTGATGAGGCCGCCGATGATCGCGGCAATAAAACCCTTCAGGCCGATCAGGAAGCCGGTGTCGTAATAGAGCGTCGTGATCGGGACGATGAGGATGCCGGACAGCGCACCGATCGTGGAGGCCAGCAGGAAGGCGATCTGGCCCGAGAGCGTGGTGCGGATGCCGACCAGGCGGGCGCCGAGCCGGTTGACGGCGGTGGCGCGCAGCGCCTTGCCGTAGAGGGTCAGGCCGAAGAACAGCCAGAGGCCGACGATGAAGGCGACGGTGATGCCGTAGACCGCCATGCCCTGCCCGGTGAAGCGCAGCGAGCCGAGCGTCGCGCTGGCTGTGAGCAGGGTCGGGCCGCGCTGGCCCTCGGCGCCGAAGAACAGGAGGCCCAGCCCCTGCAGCGCCAGATGGACGCCGACGGAGGCGATCAGCAGCACCAGCACCGAGGTGTGGGCGAGCGGCTGGAACACGATGCGATACAACGACAGGCCGATGCTGGCGACGATCAGCAGCGACAGCACCAGGCTGACGCCGGCCGGCATGCGCTGGTCGGCCGCCCACATGCTGGCCAGCAGCACGGCCACTGGAAAGGCGACGTTGAGGCCGAAGGCGCCAAGGATCCGCGGCGCATGCAGCGTCTTGCGCATGGCGTAGAGATCGAAGGCGAAGGCCACCAACCCGATCACGACGGCGAGCTTGGCCGTGCCCGGCATGCGGCCGGCGGCGAGCGAGGCATAGGTGAGGGCGCCGTAGGTGACGAATTCGCCCTGCGGGATCAGGATCACCCGGGTGACGGCGAACACGAGCACGAGCGCCAGCCCGAGCAATGCATAGATCGCGCCGTTGGTAATGCCGTCCTGCAACAGGAACAGCAAGATCGTTGTGTTCAAGACCGGACGCTCCCCCTCCATGATGACCGGACGCGGGCGGCGCCCTGCGCCATCCGCTGGTCGGGGCAGTTGAATTGGGCTGCCCGTGTTTGGTATAGTGGATAACAATTATCGAATATAATCTCAAGGCCGCTGTTCCGGCTGCGGCATTCGAGACCAGGGATGGAAGCGCGCGATGAATTTGGCAGATCGTGATGGCCGATAGCACCAAGCCCGTCAGCAAGGCCCAGAGAGAAAGCCGCCGGGACGCTGCCGTAGCCGCCGACGAGACGCAAGCGGTCCAGCTCGGCGAACTCTCCGATCTGCTCGGCTATGTGTTGAAACGGGCGCAGCTGAAGGTGTTCGAGGACTTTCTGCGTTGCGTCGCACCCTTGCAACTCACCCCGGCGCAGTTCTCGGTGCTGCTGCTGCTCGACGGCAATCCGGGCCGGAACCAGACCGAGATCGCCAATACCCTCGGCATTCTCCGGCCCAACTTCGTCTCGCTGCTGGACAGCCTGGAGAGCCGCGACCTCTGCACCCGGGCGCGCTCGGCCAATGACCGACGCTCCCACATCCTGATGCTGACCGAAAAGGGGCATGCCGTGCTCGCCCGGGCCAAGAAGCTCGTGATGTCGAAGCACGAGGCGCGGCTGAACGAACTGCTCGGTCCGGCCGGGCGGGATACGCTGCTCGCGATGCTCACCAGGATCGCGGAGGAGTTTTGACGCGCGCCGTCGGC
Organism: Bradyrhizobium sp.; assembly: GCA_049802835.1. Classification (GTDB taxonomy): domain Bacteria; phylum Pseudomonadota; class Alphaproteobacteria; order Rhizobiales; family Xanthobacteraceae; genus Bradyrhizobium. Next base: position 12,731 of record JBARNF010000608.1, on the reverse strand, counting down.
GCGCCCTCAATCCACCAGGATCACTCTGACATCGTTGACGTTGGTGAGTGTCGGTCCGGTCTGCAGCAGGCCGCCGGTGGCGGCGAAGAACGCCGTGGCGTCGTTGTTGGCGAGGTAGGCCTGTGGATCCAGCTTCTGCGCGTGCATCGCGGCGATGACCTCGGCATCGACCAGCGCGCCGGCCGGGTCGGAGGCGCTGCCGCCGCCGCCGTCGGCACCATCCGTGTCGCCGGCGAGCGCCGCGACGCCCTCCATGTCCTTCAGCAGGTCGGTGAGCGCCAGCGCATATTCCTGGTTGGGCCCGCCCTTTCCCTGGCCGCGCACGGTGACCGTCAGCTCGCCGCCGGACAGGATCGCGATGCGGCGGCCGAGCGCACGAGCCTCGCGCGCGAGCTTGGCATGATCGGCGGCAACCTCGCGGGCCTCGCCCTCGAGGTCGGCGCCGAGGTCGAGCACGTCGTAGCCCGCCGCCTTGGCGCAGGCCACGGCTGCCTCCAGCGAGGCATGCGGCCGCGCGATCAGCTCGAACGAGGCGCGGGCGAAGGCCGCGTCACCGGGCTTGCAGCTCTCGTTGGCTGCATCCTCGAGCGCCCGGGTGGTCGCTGGGTCGACCTCCAGCTTGTACTTGGCAACGATCGCGCGGGCGTCGGCCAGCGTGGTCGGATCGGGCACGGTGGGACCCGAGGCGATCGCGGAGGGATCGTCATGCGGCACGTCCGAAATCGCGAGCGTCACGATCTCGGCCTTGTGGCCGGCGCGCGCCAGCCGGCCGCCCTTGATGCGCGACAGATGCTTGCGGACGGTGTTCATTTCACCGATCGGCGCGCCCGAGCGCAGCAGCGCGCGTGTCAATTGCTGCTTCTGCACGAAGCTCACGCCATTGGCCGGCGCGATCCAGTTCGCGGAGCCGCCACCGGAGAGCAGCACCAGCATCAGATCGCCGGTTTCAGCCGTCGCGGCCAGCTGCAGCGTCTCTTCGGCCGCCTTGAGCCCGGCCTCGTCAGGCGTCGGATGACCGGCTTCGATCACCTTGACCTGCCGTGTCGGCACGCCATGGCCATGCCGCGTGGTGGCGATGCCTGTGAGCCGTGCCGGATCGATCTTGAGCGTGTCGAGGTAATGCCGCTCGGCAGCCACTGCCATGGCGGCGGCGCCCTTGCCCGCGGCAAGACAGATGATTCGTCCCTGGGGCGCAGCCGGCAGATGCGCCGGCAGCACCATGTCGGGATGCGCCGCGGCGACCGCGGCGTCGAAGATGGCGCGCAACAGCGGACGGCGGCTGGTCATGCGGCGCTGCCCGCGTCGGCGCAGCGGATCACTTCAACTCGCCGCTCATGACCTCGCCGAACAGCTGCCAGCGCTCGCCCTTGAACTGCATCAGCTGCAGCTGCTCGATCGGCTGGAAATCCTCGGGACCGGTGCTCAGCGTGATGCCGGGCAGCAGGCCACCCTGCGCAAACTGCTTCAGGCTTGCGGCCTGCTTCATGACATTGGCGCGGGTCAGTTCGTCGCCGCATCGCTTCAGCACCTCGATCATCGTGGTGGCGATGTTGTAGCCGGTCAGCGCCGACGAATCCACGGGGTTGATCTCCGGCAGATATTTGGCGAGCAGCTCCCTGAACGCGCCGAGGCCGGGATCATTGGCCCATTGCGGATCGGAGGCGTCCTTGGCGTAGGCGGCCGAGATCACGCCTTGCGCGTTCTCGACGCCGGCCGGCCGCATCACCGCGGCCGTCGAGGCGCTGACGTTCGAGATGACGGTGAGCGGCTTCCAGCTCATCTCGCCGAGCTTCTTGATCGCCTGGGCGCCGGACTTCGGCGTCGTGAACAGTACGACGATGTCGGGATTGGCGGACTTCATCTTGACGATGTGGGATTCGACCGTCGGCTCGGCAATCTCGTAGCTCTCCTCCAGCACGAGCCTTGACGTATCGCCGAGGCCGTCCTTGAGGCCCTTCAGGTAGTCCTTGCCCATGTCGTCGTTCTGGTAGAGCACCGCGATCTTGCCGGCCGGCTGCTGCGCCGTGAGGTACTTCGCGTAGATGCGCGCCTCGGATTGGTAGCTCGGCAGCCAACCCATGGTCCAAGGAAACGTCTTCGGCTCATTCCATTTGGTGGCGCCGGTGGCGACGAACAGCTGCGGCACCTTCTTGGAATTGAGATATTTCTGGATCGCAGTATTGGGCGCGGTGCCGAGCACGCCGAACAGGAACAGCACCTCGTCGCTCTCGACCAGCTTGCGCGCCTGTTCGACCGTCTTCGGCGGCGAATAGGCATCGTCGTAGGAGATGAAGTTGATCTTGCGGCCGTTGATGCCGCCGTCGTCGTTGACCTTCTTGAACACGGCCGTCATCGCCTTTCCGACCGAGCCATAGGCCGAGGCTGGACCGCTATAGGGCACGATGTTGCCGATCTTGATCTCGGTGTCGCTGGCGCCGGTGTCGTATTTCTTGTCAGCGATTGCGCTGCCGGCAGCGATGCTGGCGAGGGTCACGCCGAGCAGGCCTGATACGGCGCGGCGGGTAAGGGCGGGTGACATGTCGATGCGATTCCTTCCTAACTTTCGAGCCGTTGATCTTGTTCTTGGATCCGCCCGCAGAACGGCCGACTCGTCATGCTCCGAACAAGTCTTCTTAGCGCAGTATTACGCGGCCGCCAGCCGCCAACGCTAGGTGAGCACCGTTCTTTCATTTCATAGCTTAAGAAATGATTGGCAGAGCTCGCCTCCTGCGGCCCGACGCCGCAGGAGGCTCAGCCCATCCGTCTAGCCGCCGACGTCAGCCGAAAGCACGTCGCCGAACAACTCCCATCTCTCGCCTTTGAAGCGCATCAGCTGCAACTGGCTGATCGGCGCGAAATCGGTGGCCGAGGTGTTGATGGCGATACCGGGCAGCAGCACCTCGGTGCGGAAGTCGCGCAAGGACGCGGCCTGCTTTATGACGTTCTCGCGCGTCAGATTGTCTCCGCACTGCTTGAGCACCTGCACCAGCGTCTGGGCCACGCCGTAGCCCACGACGGTGCCGTTATCGAGCTTGTCGCCTTCCGGAAAATCCTTCTCCATAAACTCCAGGTAGGCCTTCATGCCGGGATCATTGGCCCATTGCGGGTCGGTCGTGTCCTTCAGATAGTGGGCCGAAATGATACCTTGCGCTTTGTCGAATCCTGCGGGCTTGATCACGCTACCGACCGAGGCCGCGACGTTGTTCAGGATATGCAGCACCTTCCACTCGACCTCGGCCGTCTTCTTGATCGCCTGCGCGGCGAATTTCGGCGTGGTGATGTCGACGAAGACGTCGGCCCCGGTTGATTTCAGCTTGACGATGTGATTGTCGATCGAGGGCTCGGCGGTCTCGTAGCTCTCCTCGGCCACGATCATGCTCGCGGCCTTGGCGCCGAGGCCGTCTTTCAGACCCTTCAGATAATCCTTGCCGTAGTCATCGTTCTGGTAGAGCACCGCAATCTTGGCGTCAGCCTTCTCCTTCAGGAGATATTTGGCGTAGATCCGCGACTCGGACTGGTAGTTCGGCTGCCAGCCCATGGTCCACGGGAAGTTCGCGGGATCGTTCCACTTGGTGGCGCCGGTGGCGACGAACAGCTGCGGTACCTTCTTGCTGTTCATGTATTTCTGGATCGCGGAGTTTGGCGGAGTGCCGAGCGAGTTGAAGATCAACAGCACCTCGTCGCTCTCGACCAGCTTGCGCGCCTGCTCCACCGTCTTCGGCGGCGAATAGCCATCGTCATAGGAGATGAAGTTGATCTTGCGCCCGTTGATGCCGCCCTCGGCATTGATCTTCTTGAAGTACGCCGCCTCCGTCTTGCCGATGATGCCGTAGGCCGAGGCCGGCCCGCTGTAGGGCATGATGTTGCCGATCTTGATCTCGGTGTCGGAGGCGCCGGTGTCGTATTTCTTGTCCGCGGCGAGCGCGTAGCCCGAAGAGAGGACGATTGCGGCGGCCGTAGCGAGAGCTGCCCTTCGCGTGATCATCATGATGTGTTTCTCCCGTTTTGGTTTTGGATGACGTGTCGCGGCTTCCTTGGCGGAAGCTCTCGTTGGGACGGGAACTATAGCAGAGCCGGTGCGGCGCGGTTGCGACATCGCGGCACGGTCCGTGTTTTCGCGGTCCGCACCGGCGATCCGCTCATGTGCAGTTGCGAGAGCGCACAATCTCGGCGGTAAGTGCTTTGCAGCAACAGCCTGAGATGAAGGAGATGGCGGTCGCCCAGCGTTGATAGCAAGACAGTGCGATCCATGAAAAAAGCCCCCCGTGCTGATAGCACGGAGGGCCAAGTTGGAGATCGGCACCGCTTTCTGCGGCGATGCGCGATTACTCGATGGCGCCGCTGATCGCCTCGCCGAACAATTCCCACTTCTCGCCCTTGAAGCGCTGCATCTGCAGCTGCTCGATCGGGGCGAAGTCGGTCGCCGAGGTGCTGATCTTGACGCCCGGCAGCAGCGTGTCCGGCGTGAAGTCCTTCAGGCTCGCGGCCTGCTTCATCACGTTGGCACGGGTCAGGTCGTCGCCGCACATCTGCAGCACTTTCACCATGGTCTGCGCCGCGCCGTAGCCATACACCACCGAGCTGTCGAGCTTGTTGGCGTCCGGATAATATTGCGCGAGGAACTCGGTGAATTTCTTCATGCCGGGGTCGTTGTCCCACTGGGCGTCGGCGGCGTCCTTGGCGTAGGCAGCCGAGAGGATGCCTTGCGAATTCTCGAAACCTGCGGGCTTGATGACGCTGCCGACTGACGCCGACACGTTGACGACCAGATGGGTCGGGTGCCAGTCGATCTCGGCGAGCTTCTTGATCGCCTGCGCCGCGAACTTCGGCGTGGTCACGCTGAAGAAGGTGTCGGCACCGCTCGCCTTGAGCTTGACGATGTGCCCGTCGATCGACGGTTCGGACGTCTCGTAGCTCTCCTCCATGACGATCATGGCGGCGGCCTTGTCGCCGAGGCCGTCCTTCAGACCCTTCAGATAGTCCTTGCCGAAATCGTCGTTCTGGAACAGCACGCCAATCTTGGCGCCCGGCTTGTCCTTGAGCAGGTATTTCGCATAGATGCGACCCTCGCTCTGGTAGCTCGGCTGCCAGCCCATGGTCCAGGGGAAGTTCTTCGGATCGTTCCACTTGGTGGCGCCGGTGGCGACGAACAGCTGCGGGATCTTCTTCGAGTTGAGATATTTCTGGATCGCCGAGTTCGACGGCGTGCCGAGCGGGTTGAACACGAACAGCACCTCGTCGCTCTCGACCAGCTTGCGCACCTGCTCGACCGCCTTGGGCGGCGAGTACGCATCGTCATAGGTGATGAAGGTGATCTTGCGGCCGTTGATGCCGCCCTCGGTGTTGATCTTCTTGAAATAGGCTTCTTCGGTCTTGCCGATCACCCCGTAAGCGGACGCCGGGCCGCTATAGGGCATGATGTTGCCGATCTTGATCTCGGCATCGGTTGCGCCGGTGTCGTATTTCTTCTGGGCGAATGCGCCGCCCGAGGTGAGGGCGATGACCGCCGTGGCGAGCGCGGCGATACGTAGTTGTTGAGATACGAGCAAGATTTCCTCCTTAGCTCTTACGGACTTTGCCCAGAACTTGCTGAGCCACCATCGCCACCTGCCGCGCGCCGTGCGGAACGAGGAAGATGATCAGGAACAACAGAACACCGAACACCGCGCCGGACAGTCCCTTGGAGATGCCCTCTGCGATGTTGGGAACGAAGATGATGAAGGCGGAACCGACGAAGGAGCCGGGCAGCCAGCCAACGCCGCCGACCACCATGCCGAGGAACAGCGAGATCGCGAGAACGATGGTGTAGCTGTCCGGCGCCACGAACTGCACGGCGATGGCGCCGAGCCCGCCGGCGACGCCGGTGATGCCGGCGCTGACGCCGAACGCCAGCGTCTTGTAGGTCGCGACGTCGATGCCCATCGCGGAGGCCGCGATCTCGTTGTCGCGGATCGCCATGAAGGCGCGCCCCGAACGCGAACGCAGCAGGTTCACCGAAAACACGTAGATCGCGATGGTAACCGCCAGCGTGAAGTAGTACAGCCACATGTCCTGCGACATCGGCAGGCCGAACGGCGCGTCGGGCTTGGTCACGACCAGTCCCTGCACACCGCCGGTCCACGGCTCGAAGAAGCCGAGCTTGAGGATCTGCGGCATCGCGGTCGCGAGCGCGAAGGTGGCGAGCGCGAGGTAGACGCCCGACAGCCGCAGCGCGGGCTGGCCGAACAGGAATCCGAAGCCGAAGCAGATGACGCCCGCGACCGGCAGGGTCAGGGCGTAGTTGATGTTATACTGCTCCATCAGGATCGCCGAGGTATAGGCGCCTACGGCATAGAACGCGCTGTTGCCGAGGGAGAACTGGCCGGATCCGCCGGTCAGGATGTTCAGCGCCAGCACGGCGAGCCCGTAGATCAGCAGCATCGTCATCTGGAAGATGATGAAGTTCTTGACGAACAGCGGCACGATCAGGAGCAGCAGCACGACCACGAACGACGTGCCGGAGCTCAAGGTCATGGCCCGCTTCGGAACGGCCTCGACCGCGGGCGCCTGGGATGCGATTTCCTCGACTGCGCTCATGATCAGACTCGCTTCACGATGTTGCGGCCGAACAGGCCGGCGGGTTTGATGACCAGGACTGAGATGATCAGCGCCAGCGCGATCGGCAGCTTCATCTCATTGCCGACATGCGGAATGTAGGTTCCGGCGAGATTTTCGAACACGCCGACCAGGAAGCCGCCGAGCACCGCGCCGAACGGGCTGGTGAGGCCGCCGAGCACCGCCGCTGCGAAGCCGTAGATCAGCACGCCGCCCATCATGTTGGGCTCGAGGAACACGACGGGGGCGATCAGCATGCCGGCGATCGAGCCGATCGCCGCCGCCATGCCCCAGCCGAGCGCGATCATCCAGGACGTGTTGATGCCGACCAGCCGTGCCGATTCCGGCACGGCCGCCGCGGCGCGCATCGCAAGGCCGACCCGCGTGTACTGGAAGAAGAAATACAGCCCGATCAGCAGCAGCACGGTGATGCCGATCATGCCGGCCTGGTGCGTCGAGATCAGCTGGCTGCCCAGGAACGGCGACGATCCGAACGGCGTCGGATATTGCTTGATGGTGAAGTCCCAGGTCAGTCCGGCGAAAGAGTTGATGATCGAGTACAGCGCGATGAAGCCGGCGACCTGGGTCAGGATCGGCGCCTTCGCGAGCGGCTTGAACAGCACGCGCTCGATCGCGATGCCACCGGCGAAGGAGAAGGCCAGCGTCACCACGAAGGCGACCCAATAAGGCAGGCCCCATTGCATCAGCTGCCATGAGATGAAGGTCGAGAACATCGCCATCTCGCCTTGCGCGAAATTGAGGTGGTCGATGGCCTGGTAGATCATCACGACCGCGAGCGCCATGCAGGCGTAGATCGCACCCGTCGCGATGCCGGCCAGGACCTGGTTGGTGAAAAGCTCCATTGTCCAGCCTCCGTTAGTAGCCCAGATAGGATTTACGCACGTTCTCGTCGTTCGCGATGTCCTTGGCCGCGCCGGACATGACGATGCGGCCGGTCTCGATCACATAGGCCCGATCGGCGAGCTCCAGCGCGAGCTGCGCGTTCTGCTCGACGACGAGGATCGAGACCTTCTCCTCGCGGTTGATCTTGCCGAGGATCCCGAACAGGTCCCGGACGATCAGCGGCGCCAGTCCAAACGACGGCTCGTCCAGCAGCATCAGCCTGGGACGCAGCATCAGCGCGCGCGCCACCGCCAGCATCTGCTGCTCGCCGCCGGACAGCGTGCCGGCCTGCTGGGTGTGGCGCTCCTTGAGCTTCGGGAAGTAGGAGTACATCCGCTCGATGTCGGCAACGATCGCTGCCTTGTCGCTGCGGGTGATGGCGCCGAGCTGCAGATTTTCCTCCACCGTCATGTTGGTGAAGGTGCCGCGGCCCTGCGGGACGTGGGCGATACCGAAGCGGACGATGCTCTCGGTCGAGCGATTGTTGAGCGGCTTGCCCTCGAATTCGATCGCGCCGGTCGAGCGCACCATGTTGCAGATCGCGCGCAGGGTCGTGGTCTTGCCGGCACCGTTGGCGCCGAGCAGCGTCGTCAGTGAGCCCTCGTTGAGCGAGAAGGACAGGCCGTGAAGGGCCTGGACCTGGCCGTAATAGGCGCGCAGATCCTTGACGTTCAGAAGCGCCGTCATTGATCCTTGCTCCCGAGATAGGCCTTGATCACGTCCGGATCGGCCTGCACCTGCGCCGGCGTCCCCTCCGCGAGCTTGCGGCCGAAATTCAGCGCCACCACGTGGTCGGCGATCGACATCACCAGGCCCATGTGATGCTCGACCAGCAGCACGGTGACCTTGCGGTCGTCGCGGATGCGCCGGATCAGGTCGCCCAGCACGTGGACTTCCTCGTGATTGAGGCCGCCAGCGGGCTCGTCCAGCAGCAGGATCTTCGGATCAGCCGCAAGCGCGCGCGCCAGCTCGACGCGCTTCTGGGTGCCGAACGGCAGTCCGGACACGGTCTTGTGCGCGACCTCTTCGAGATCGAGATAGGCGAGGATCTCGTGGACCTTGGTGTTGACGGACGTCTCGCTGCGGCGAACCCAGGCGAGCCGCAGCGAATCCGAGATGATGTCGCTGGACGTCCGCGCGTGGGTGCCGACGCGGACATTGTCGAGCACGGACAGGTTGGGAAACAGCGCGACGTTCTGGAAGGTGCGGCCGATGCCGATCTCGGCGATGCGATGGGGCGGCCGCTTCAGGATGCTCCGCCCCTCCATCAGGATGTCGCCGGAGCTCGGCTGGTACAGGCGGCTGAGGCAATTGAACAAGGTCGTCTTGCCGGCGCCGTTGGGGCCGATCAGGCCGAGGATCTGACCCTCGCGCATGTCGAAGGAGACGCCGTTGAGCGCGACGATGCCGCCGAACACGACGCTGACGTCGCGGACCGCGAGCAAGGGATCGTTGGTCTGGGCGAGTTGGACCTGCGTCATCTCGTCTCGCCCTTCCGGATCACGTCAGCGGAAGGACGCGGCGTCGGCCGATCGTGGCGATGCAGGCTATCTGATACCCTCGGCAACACGGGCAACTTTTCCTCCTGGCTTCGGCTTCTTATTGATTTCTTTGTTTGATGGGGTGCTTGTTTGATTAGTTTGCGGCGCAAGTCCCCCCAAGGCCGCTTCGATATTCCTTACCATCGCGACCAGACGAGGTCCAATGTCGGTGCGCAGGCGCTCTTCCGTGAAGCGGAATGCAGGCGCGCCGCAATTGACTGCGTAGGGCCCCGTTCCATCGTTGAGCCTCAGTGCAACGCCGACGGCGTGAACGTCGTCCTGCCATTCGCCGGCCGAAATCGTGAAGCCGTATTTGGCGACGGTCTCGCCGGCACGCTCGATGCCGTCGCGGATCTTGGGCCAGCGGCTGCCGTAATGCTCGCGCATCTCGCGCATGAGAACGGCGCGTTCATCGTCGGGCAGAGCCCAGATATACGCCCGCCCCATTGCTGTGGTGGCGATGGGAATCCGCGATCCCACGTCGAGCTGAACGTTGACGACGCCGTGACGGCTCTGTCCGATGTAGATCATGCTCAGACGGTCGCGGCCGCCGATGGCCACCGCGCCGCCGGTCTCGCGCATCAGCTGTTCACGGAACGGTTCGGACAGCTGGCGCACGCCGAGATTGGCGAGTGCGGCGTAACCCAGCAGCAGCGCGGACGGCGCCAGCTGATACTTCTCGAAGCGGGGGACCGGAGTGAGGTAGCCGAGCTTGGTCAGCGTATAGGTCAGCCGCGAAACGGTAGGCTTGGGCAGGTTGGTGCGCGCGGCGATCTCCTGGTTGCCCAGCAGTCCGTCATTGGGCCGGAAGGCCCTGAGCACATCAAGGCCTCGCGACAGCGCAACGACGAAGTTGCGATCGGTCGCGGCTTTCTTCCCTGGGCGTTTCATGTCATCGGCGGTTGATTGATGAGCCTCGTTGACAACGCTCGTGCTTCAAAATAACCCTTGATGTCAAGATGTGGAATTAGATTTCGCACTGCGGAATTGATGTTTCGTAGCGGGTAGACGCAAGCATGGCTGATACTCTGCGCGAATGAAGAGCCAAGAACCGGCCGGGACGTTAACCGGCTGCCAAGAAACGACATCCCAAGGAGCTTAGCGTGAGCGAAGTGGCAAAGCTTGATCGTCATGACATCATCGGCATCGTCACCATCGACAGCCCGCCCGTCAATGCGCTGAGTGCCGCAGTTCGCGGCGGTATCCTGGACAACATCAAGGCGGCGATCGCCGATCCTGAGATCAAGGCGATCGTGCTGACCTGCGGTGGGCGCACCTTCATCGCGGGCGCGGATATCACCGAATTCGGCAAGCCGCCGAAGCCGCCGGCGCTCAACGACGTGCTGAGCGCGATCGAGAACAGCCCCAAGCCGGTGATCGCGGCCATTCACGGCACCGCGCTCGGCGGCGGCCTCGAAGTGGCGCTGGCCTGTCATTATCGTGTCGCCACCAAGGAGGCCAAGCTCGGCCTGCCCGAGGTGAAGCTCGGCCTGTTGCCGGGCGCGGGCGGTACCCAGCGCCTGCCGCGTGCGGTCGGTCCCGAGCTCGCGGTCAAGATGATCGTCGGTGGCGATCCGATCAGCGCCGCCGAGGCGCACCGAGCGGGTCTGGTCGAGGAGATCATCGAGGGGCCGGCCGCAGGCGGCGAGGCGTTCGCGCGCAAGGTGGTGGCGGAGAACCGTCCGCTGCGCAAGCTGCGTGACGACGACTCCAAGCTGGCGGCGGCCAAGGCCGATCGCTCGATCTTCACCAATGCGGTGGCGGCGATCACCAAGAAGTCGCGTGGGCTCGATGCGCCGTTCGCAGCGGCGGATGCGGTCGGCTATGCGATCGACCTGCCGTTCGACGAAGGCCTGAAAAAGGAGCGTGAGGGCTTTCTCAAGCTGCTCACCAGCGACCAGTCCAAGGCGCAGCGCTATGCGTTCTTCGCCGAGCGCGAGGCGGCCAAGATCGCCGGCGTGCCCGACGGCACCAAGGGCCGCAAGGTCGAGCGCGTCGCCATCATCGGCGCCGGCACCATGGGCGGTGGCATCGCGATGTCGTTCGCCAATGCCGGTGTCCCGGTCACCCTGATCGAGACCGCCGAAGAGCAGCTCAAGCGTGGTCTCGGCATCATGCAGAAGAACTGGGAGGCGACCGCGGCGCGCGGCGGCATCCCGGCCGATGCGCCGGCCAAGCGCATGGCGCTGATCAACGGCGTCGTCGGACTCGAGAACGTCGGCGATGCCGACCTCATCATCGAGGCGGTGTTCGAGACCATGGCGGTGAAGAAGGAAGTCTTCAGCAAGCTCGATCAACACGCCAAGCCCGGCGCGGTGCTCGCCTCGAACACGTCGTACCTGAACATCGACGAGATCGCGAAACACACCACCCGTCCGCAGGACGTGCTCGGCATGCACTTCTTCTCGCCGGCCAACGTGATGAAGCTGTGCGAGATCGTGCGGGCGGACAAGACGGCGCCGGACGCGCTCGTCACTGCCGTGTCGATCGCGCGCAAGATCGCCAAGGTGCCGGCCGTGGTCGGCGTCTGCGACGGCTTCGTCGGCAACCGCATGCTGGCGCAACGCGGCAAGCAGGCCGAGAAGCTGCTGTTCGAAGGCGCCTTGCCGCAGCAGGTCGACGCCGTCGTCACCAAGTTCGGCATGCCGATGGGCCCGTTCGCGATGGGCGATCTCGCCGGTCTCGACATCGGCTGGCGCTCGCGCAAAGACCGCGGCATCAAGAGCGAGATCGCGGACGCCTTGTGCGAGGCCGGCCGCTTCGGCCAGAAGACCGGCAAGGGCTACTACAAATACGAGGCCGGATCGCGCGCGGCACTGCCCGACCCCGATGTCGAGAAGCTCATCGACGAGACTCTCGCCAAGCTGGGTCTCAAGCGGCGCGCCGTCAGCGACGAGGAGATCCTCGAGCGCATGATGTATCCGATGATCAATGAAGGCGCGAAGATCCTGGCCGAGGGCATCGCGGCGCGTCCGTCGGACATCGATGTGGTCTGGCTCTATGGCTACGGTTGGCCGATCTATCGCGGCGGCCCGATGTACTGGGCCGACCAGGTCGGCCTGAAGCACATCGCCGAGCGGCTCGCGTTCTATGCCAAGGAGACCGACGATCCGTCGCTGGAGCCGGCGCCGCTGCTGAAGAGGCTTGCCGATGAGGGCAAGACGTTTGCGTCGTTGGCTACGGAAGCGAAAGCGGCTTGATGCGGCCACGCTGTCGCGCCGCGCTCGCCTGTGCTCTCCTCCCCCACGCCGCAATCGCGCAGCGATTGCGGGCAGCGGGGAGGGGTCGGGGGTGGGGGTCCACAGCGGCAGTCTTGCTTGGGGGTACCTCCCTCCCTGACCCTCGGCCACAAGGGGGGAGGGAACGGAAACAGCGGGGCTTCCTGGCGCTAACGGAAATTGAGCTCTCATGACCCATCCCGGCGAACAGTTCTATCCGCAAGGCGTCCGCTGGGACACGCCGATCGCGCGCGGCACGCTGCCGGATCTGCTGGCCCAGGCCGTGAGCGAGTTCGGCGATCGCACCGCGCTCGAATTCCGTGATCGGCCGATCACATTCAGGCAGCTCTCCGATCTGGCCGATCAGGCCGCGGCGGCGTTCCTGCGCGCCGGCTTCGGCAAGGATTGCTCGATCGCGCTGTTCCTCGGCAATTCGCCCGACCATCCGATCAATTTCTTCGGCGCGCTCAAGGCC
>JBARNF010000607.1:0-18953 GCA_049802835.1 Bradyrhizobium sp. | reverse complement strand
AAGTGGAAGGGCGAGGCGCGCAGGATGTCCATCAGCGCCGGCAGACTCTCGATATCCTCGCGGTGAATCTCGATCAGCTTCAACCGGTCGGCGGGCTTGCGTGCGACGTTCAAGCTGGCATGGGCGGCCTTCACTAGCGACGATTTGCCCATGCCGCGCGCGCCCCACAACAGGGCGTTGTTGGCGGGCAGGCCGTTGGCGAAACGCTCGGTGTTCTCGATCAGGATGTCGCGCATCCGGTCGATGCCCTTGAGCAGATCAATCTCGACGCGGCTGACGCGCGGCACCGTCGACAGCCGGCCGTTCGGATGCCAGACGAAGGCATCGGCTGCATCTAAATCCGGAGCCGGTGCGCCACCCGCGCCGGTTGCTGCCAGATGCGCCGCAATCGCTTCCAGCGCACGGGCGATCCGCCCAGCCGTGTCGTCGGGAGGAGGGGCGGCGGGGCGTTTTGCCGCGACCCTGGCCGGCTTTTGCACGGCGGGCGTTGCGACGGGCCTGAAGACGGTCTTGGCGGAGGTGCGGGAGGGGGCTTTGGCTGGTTTTTTCGACATGCTGCAAGTTCCTGATGAGGCAGCCATATCGGGCCTCGCCGGTTGCCGCAAGCGGGGCGAAATGGTGGGGCCGGACGCATTGCAATTAGGACCGCGGCCGCTATATTCCGCGCGAAATTCGCAAGAGGCCGGCCCGCGCCGAGAGAAGCGTGGTTCGCCGGCTATTCCCGTCTCACCGGGCACTGGCCCACGAGGATGACCGCATGCTGATTACCCCCGCCTATGCCCAGGCCGCCGGCGCCGGCGACACCAACAGCATGCTGATGTCGCTGCTGCCATTCGCGCTGATCTTCGTGATCATGTATTTCCTGATCCTGCGGCCGCAGCAGAAGAAGGTCAAAGATCACGCCGATCTCGTCAAGAATGTCCGCCGCGGCGACACGATCGTGACCCAGGGCGGTCTGGTCGGCAAGGTCACCAAGGTCGTCGACGACGACCAGGTGGAGTTCGAGATCGCCGACGGCATCCGTGTGCGGCAGATGCGCCAGATGATCACGGGCGTCCGCACCAAGGGCGAGCCCGCAAAGGCCGAGACGTCCAAGGACGACAAGAAAGACGAGAAGGCGGCGAGCTGATCCCGGCTTGGCCGGTCTATCGCTTTCTTTCGGCTGGCCTTTTCTTTGAAGTCCCGATTTGAGGGGCCGCCTGCGGCTCTGACAGACCACCTCACGGACCCACACTCATGTTGTATTTCACGCGGTGGAAGGCGCTGGGCATCATCCTCACGGCGCTCGTGGTGTGCCTGTGCGCGGTGCCCAATTTCTTCCCGGAAGCGACGGTCAAGACCTGGCCGACCTGGGCACAGCGTCACCTCGTGCTCGGCCTCGACCTGCAGGGCGGCTCCTATCTGCTGCTCGAGATCGATTCCAATGCCGTCAAGAAGGAGCGCCTCGACACGCTTCGTGACGACACGCGGCGCACGTTGCGCGACGCCAAGATCCGCTTCACCGGCGGCGTGGGCGTGCGCGGCGACGCAGTCGAGGCGCGCATCGCCGAGCCGGCAGATGTGCCGACCGCACTCACCAAGCTGCGGGATCTCTCTCAGCCGCTCGGCGGGCTGCTCGGCTCCAGCGGTCAACGCTCCGTGGAGGTCAACGATGCCGGCGGCGGTCTGATCCGACTGACCATCCCGCAGGCTGCAATCACCGAGCGTATCCGACTGGCGATCGAGCAATCGATCCAGATCGTCGAGCGCCGCATCAACGAACTCGGCACCGTCGAGCCGCTGATCCAGCGGCAGGGCAATGACCGCATCCTGGTGCAGGTGCCGGGCCTGCAGGATCCGACGCAGCTAAAGGAGCTGCTGGGTAAGACCGCCAAGATGGAATTCCGCATGGTCGACAGCTCGGTGTCGCCGGACCAGGCGCTGCAGGGGCGGGTGCCGCCGGACTCCGAAGTGCTTCCGAGTGCGACGTCGCCCAACCAGCCCTATGTCGTGAAGAAGCAGGTGCTGGTCTCGGGCGGTGATCTCTCGGATGCGCAGACCGGTTTCGACCAGCGGACCAATGAGCCGATCGTTAGCTTCCGCTTCAATTCGGCGGGCTCTCGCAAATTCGCGCAGGCGACGACGGAGAATGTCGGGCAGCCATTTGCGATCGTGCTCGACAACAAGGTGATTTCGGCGCCGGTCATCCGCGAGCCGATCACCGGCGGCTCGGGACAGATCTCCGGCAACTTCACGGTCCAGTCCGCCAATGAGCTCGCGATCCTGCTGCGCGCCGGCGCGCTGCCCGCGCCGCTGACGGTCATCGAAGAGCGCACCGTCGGTCCCGGTCTCGGCGCGGACTCGATCGCCAAGGGCGAGCTCGCGGCCTATGTCGGCTCGATCCTCGTCATCGTGTTCATGCTGGTGACCTACCGGCTGTTCGGCGTGTTCGCCAACATCGCCGTCGCCATCAACGTCGCGATGATCTTCGGCGTGCTGTCCCTGTTGAATGCGACGCTGACCCTGCCGGGCATCGCCGGCATCGTTTTGACGGTCGGCATCGCTGTCGACTCCAACGTGCTGATCTACGAGCGCATCCGTGAGGAGCTCCGCGGTGGCCGCAACGCGATCTCGGCGATCGACGCCGGCTTCAAGCGCGCGCTGTCGACCATCCTCGATTCCAACATCACCACTTTCATCGCCGCGGCGGTGCTGTTCTACATCGGCACCGGTCCGGTGCGCGGCTTCGCCGTGACGCTCGGCATCGGCATTCTCACCACCGTCTTCACCGCCTTCACGCTCACCCGTTTGATCGTGGCGGCCTGGGTACGGTGGAAGCGGCCGCAAAGCGTGCCCATCTAGGAGCTAAAGTGACACACTGGATTTTCATCGGGCTTGGCATCCTGATCGCGGTGCTGACGGTGGTCAGCGCGCTCGGCCTGCTGCCGTCGCTGCGCATCGTTCCCGACGACACGCATTTCGATTTCACCCAGTTCCGCCGCATCAGCTTCCCGATCTCGGCGATGCTGTCGATCGTGGCGATCGTGCTGTTCTTCACGCACGGCCTGAACCTCGGGATCGACTTCAAGGGCGGTACATTGCTCGAGGTCCGCGCCAAGTCGGGCACCGCCGACATCGCCGGCATGCGCGCGACGCTCGGCAGCCTCAAGCTCGGCGAGGTGCAGCTGCAGCAGTTGGGCAAGGTCGAGGATGCCCAGGTTCAGATCCGCATTGCCGAGCAGCCTGGCGGCGACACTGCCCAGCAGGAGGCGGTCAACAAGGTGCGCGGCGCGCTGGGTGACGCCGTCGAGTATCGCCGCGTCGAGGTCGTCGGCCCGCGCGTCTCGGGCGAACTGCTCGCCTTCGGTATGCTCGGCCTGATGCTCGCGATCGTCTCGATCCTGATCTATCTCTGGTTCCGGTTCGAATGGCAGTTCGCGCTCGGCGCCATGATCGCCAACGTCCACGACATCGTGCTGACGATCGGCTTCATGTCGGTCAGCCAGGTCGATTTCGACCTCACCAGCATCGCGGCGCTGCTGACCATTCTCGGCTATTCGCTCAACGACACCGTCGTCATCTATGACCGGATCCGCGAGATGCTGCGGCGCTACAAGAAGATGCCGATGCCGCAGCTGCTGAACGAATCGATCAACTCGACGCTGTCGCGCTCGATCATCACCCACGTCACGGTGACCTTGGCGCTGCTCGCGCTGCTGTTGTTCGGCGGAACCGCGATCCACAGCTTCACCGCGGTGATGATGTTCGGCGTCGTGCTGGTCGGCACCTACACCTCGATCTTTATCGCCGCGCCGATCCTGATCTATCTTGGGGTCGGAGCCGTTCGTGGCGATCAGACCGAAGCGCCGAAGAAGAAGCCGTGACCAGCCATTGGACCCGAACCGGGGCTGAAAGGTTGGTCTTGGATGGCAGCTCCTGAGGATACGCCGCATTTCCCGCGATCGGCGTCGATCGATGGCTATGGCAAGGGCGGATTCGCCTTTGCCGGCATGTCGCATCGCGGTTCGCTGTTGTGCCTGCCCGACTCGATCTGGGCCTGGGACGTCACCGCGCCGAACCAGATCGATCGCTACGCGCTGCGGCGCATCTTCGATGCCGCAAATGGCATCGATACGCTGATCGTCGGAACCGGAACCGAGGTCTGGATTCCGCCGGCGCCGCTGCGCGCGGCGCTGCGCGGCGTGAGCGTCGTGCTCGATGCCATGCAAACCGGGCCTGCGATCCGCACCTACAACGTCATGATCGGCGAGCGGCGGCGGGTTGCCGCGGCGCTCATTGCGGTGCCATGACCGAGAGGGGCTTCGGCAGCGACGCCGCATTCTGTGCGGGCCTGGTGCGCGAGCACGATTTCGACCGCTATGCCTCGACGCTGTTCGTCGCGCCGGAGATCCGGCGTGCCTTGTTGTCGCTGTATGCATTCAACGCCGAGGTGAGCCGGATTCGTGATCTCGTGTCCCAACCGCTGCCGGGCGAGGTCCGTCTGCAATGGTGGCGCGACACGCTGACCGGCGATGGGCATGGCGGAGTCGAGGGCAACCCGGTCGCTGCCGAAATGCTCATCACGGTGCAGCGCTTCTCGCTGCCGGTTGAGCGCCTGACGCGCCTGATCGACGAACATCAGTTCGATCTCTACAACGATCCGATGCCGACCATGGCCGCGCTGGACGGTTATCTCGGCGACACCCGAGGAGCGCTGTTCGCGCTGGCCGCGCAGATCGTGGCGCCGCCCTTTGCAGGCGTGGATCATCTGGCTCACCACGCCGGCGTCGCACAGGGGATGCTACAGGTGATTGCATCGCTTCCGCTGGATGCCGCGCACCGGCAGCTCTACGTGCCGCTCGATCTTCTGGCGCGACACGGTGTCAAGCAGGAGGAGTTCTTTGCGGGCAAGGCAACGCCCGCGATCCGGGCGATGTTGACCGATCTGCGCGGCGAGGCGCGCCAACATCTCGATCGCGCGCTGGAGCTGGCGAGCCAAGCGCCGCCCTCAGTCCGAACGACCCTGCTGCCGCTCGCACTCGTGCGTCGTGATCTCGCACGCGCCGAGCGACGTCGCGATGATGACCCGTTTCTGCAGCAGGCACGCTCACATCTGGCGACGCTGTGGACGCTGTGGCGCGCCGCGAGGACGGCGCGTTTTCAACGGCGCTGAGGCTCCGATCGCTCACGCTGATGGGATCGAATCCCACAATGGCGGGCTGTGCCGCAGCATCGGCATCTGCGACTGCTCCCTCCGGTGGATCGTGCAGCGGGTGTCCCACACGACCAGATCTCCCGGACGACATGCATGGACCCAGGTGAATTCGGGCCGCTCGGCAAGCTGCCAGAGGTCGTCGAGCAGCGCGTCCGATTCGGCAAGCCCGAGTCCGACGGCATAGGTGTTGCGGCGTTGGCTCAGTGCCAGCATCGAGCGGCCGGTGTCGGGATGAAGGCCGACGAGCGGATGAACGGCACCTGCGAAGGTGGTGCGGCGGCCGTCATCGGAGATGTCGCTCGACAGATGGCGAAGTTTCAGATGAGCCACTTGGCTGCGCAGTGCAGGCGACATTGCATCATAGGCGGCGTAGAGGCTGCAGAACGAGAGTCTGTCGCCCAGCATTGTGCCGTGGGACGTGTAGAGCAGATCGGCGTGACCAAAGCGCCGGCTGAACGCGGCGATGTCGCGCTCGCTGAGACGCTGGCCGCGCACGAGCAGGACCTGGTACTTGAGCAGGGCGCGCATGAAGGAGGCGAACGCCCAATCGTCGAACGATCTGAGATCGACATTGCAGACTTCGGCACCGAGCGACTTTCCTGTCGGGATGACCTTGATGAGGCTGCTTTCGGCGCTTCGAGCAACGTTGCTTCTGAGACTCACGTGCGTCATCTCCCAAGTTTCACCAGCGCTGCAAATCAACCACGGTAATTTGTCGGGGTTGTTTCGGCTCGGAGGCAATTCGCGGAAGGATCGCGGCACGATCTGCCGATTGTCGGCACAGTCTGCCGCTCTGAGTCAGAAATTGGACGCTTCAAGGCGGCGCGCGAGGAAATTTGTCGCAACCTGCAACTCATTCGCAGGCAACATGACGCTTCATCGGGCGCATCTTCTGCGCAAGCGAATCAACGCGGACGTTGAGATCCCTTGATCTGGGTTCGATGCATGATTCGCCTCGCATGATCATCGAACGGATCACGCCTGTGCATCGTGCAGCGATTGTCCCAGATGACGAGATCTCCGACACGCCACACATGCTCCCAGGCGAAGTCCGGGCGCGCAACGTAGGTCCACAGCTCGTCCAGCAGCGCTTCCGATTCGGCGAGGTCGAGTCCCACCAGATAGGCGTTGCGCCGGCGGCCGAGATACAACATCTGCCGGCCTGAATCCGGATGCGTGCAGACGAGTGGATGGATCGCGCCGGGTGACGAGCGCGGATCATCCGTCGGCGTCACGCCCTGGCGCACGAAACCGCCGCTGTTGTAGGTGCCGTCGTGCTTGATTTTCAGATCTGCGATACGGCGCTTGAGGTCAGACGGAAGCGTATCGTACACGGCGTACATGCTGCAGAACGAGGTGTTGCCGCCGACCGGCGGAATCTCGAGCGCATAGAGCGCGCTCGCGATCGGCGGCGTGTCGAGATACGACATGTCGGTGTGCCACACGGCTTCGCCGGCCCCCAAGCTGCCGATCGCCTCGCCGTTCACCTTCACATTCGAGACGATGTAGATTTCCGGCAACCCGTCGACGAAGCGGCGGCCGTTCTCCTGTACGGGCGCCCAATCGAGATCGCCGAACCGGCGGCTGAAGGCGATCAGATCCTGATCGGAGAGACTCTGTCCGCGCACCAGCAGCACGGAATGGTCATGGAAGGCGCGGAGGAGGGTGGCGAACGATGTGTCGTCGAGGCGCTTGAGGTCGACGTTGCGGATTTCGGCGCCCAACGGTCCGCCGGTCGAGACAATCTCGACGGGCGAGGAATGGGAGGCTGCTTGCACGCCGGTCTCAATGTCCATCGCCGTGTCCTCGCCAATCGATGCCGTGTGGTCCGAATATATAGCGGCTTCGTCCAGAAATCACAGGCCGCCGGATCGTGGGGGGCACGTAGCTCAGGCCGAGGGCAACTTCAGATCCGCTTCGAAATTGAACCGGTCGCGCAGGTTCTTCCGCGAATCGAGGATGTCCTTGAGGAACGCGCGATCGCTGTCACTCGTGAGCATCGGCTCGATCAAGTCGATCTGGTTCATGGCGACCAACTGCAGGAGCTCGGTGCGCGGCCGGCCGATGGAGTCGCGTGGCAGGGCGTGCACGACCTGGATGTGCTCGGGTGGCTTTGGACCCTTGGCCGACGCCAGCTCGTTCTGCAACTGAGTTTCAAGCGCAGGATGTTCAGCCTCGACGAAGGCATAGAGGCCCACGCCGGTGCGGCGGTCGGCAAAGGCGACGATCGCGGCATCGCGCACCCCGGGATTCTTGCGAATCATTTCCATCAGGACCGGCGCGTCGTTCACAAGACGCCGTCCTCCGCCCTCGCGGTCGGTGAAATTGAAGATGCCGCGCGTGATCCCGCGGTAGACCTTCTTGCCGGTCATCAGCCAGATCCGCGCGAACAGCGACTTCCGCGCCAGGATCTTGCGTTCCTTTGGCGTCAACGCTTCCGGTGCGTAAGTCCGCTTGTGCTTGAGGAGATGGCGCAGGTCCTCATAGGCCGCGATCCGGAACAGCCGGCTGCGGCTCGAGAAGCACGCCGCCAGTTGAAAGTCGGTCACGTAGCAATGGCCGTCGTGGCCGACCAGCCAGTTCTGCTCCTTGGCGAGGTCGTTATGCGTAATGCCGGCGCGATGCAGCCGCCGCATCATCTGCTTGGCCGAGCGGAAATAGGCGACGTTGCCGTACGGCCTGGCCAGATGCAGCGCCACGCCATTGATGAAGCCGCGCACCAGGGCACGATCTCCGGCCCACAACAGATCGGGACCAGCGTTCAGCCCGTTGGCGCGCGTCAGCGCTTTGCGCTCGCGCGCGAACAGATGGCGTGCCAGCACGAATGACCACCACGGCACCTCGTCGAGCCGGCGCAACACCGCGTCCACCGCGCCGTTCTTGGTCACGAAGCGGCCGCGCTCGACGGTCGAGAACACGTCGCGCTTGAGCAGCACACCTTCGCTCCAGCGCGCTGCCAGCAGGGCAGAGTCATTGTTCGGCAAGTTCATCGTACTCTCACGCAGCGGCCGCGACGCGCAGATGGTCGGCGATCCAGCGATCGAGATCCGCCAGGGCGCGGGCACTCAGCGCCTGCTTCTTGGCGACCGTCTTCTCGTTGCCTTTCAAGCGCGTGCCATCCGGCTTTCGAGTCGGCGGCGTCGCCAGTGGCGGGAACAGGCCGAAATTGATGTTCATGGGCTGGAACGAGCGTGTCGCGCCATCGATCGTTTCGATATGGCCGCCGGTGATGTGGCCGAGCAGGGCGCCGAGCGCCGTAGTCGGCGGCGGCGCCGGCAGCGGATTCGCGCCACGGGCCTCGGCAGCCGCGTAAAGACCCGCAATGAGTCCGATGCTTGCCGACTCGACATAGCCCTCACAGCCGGTCATCTGGCCGGCGAAGCGCAGCCGCGGCTGGGCACGCAGGCGCAGCTGCGCGTCGAGCAGTTTGGGCGAGTTGAGGAATGTATTGCGGTGCAGGCCGCCGAGCCGCGCGAATTCCGCGTTTTCGAGACCGGGGATCGTTCGGAAGACCTGCTGCTGCGCGCCGTATCTCAGCTTCGTCTGGAAGCCGACCATGTTGTAGAGCGTGCCGAGCTTGTTGTCCTGGCGCAGCTGCACGATCGCGTAAGGTTTGACCGTCGGATTGTGCGAATTGGTGAGGCCTACCGGCTTCATCGGACCATGGCGCAGCGTCTCGTGACCGCGCTCGGCCATGACCTCGACCGGCAGGCAGCCGTCGAAATAGGGAGTGTTGGTCTCCCAGTCCTTGAAGTCGGTCTTCTCGCCCGCCAGCAGTGCCGCGACGAAGGCGTCGTACTGCTCCTTGGTCATCGGGCAGTTGATGTAATCAGCGCCGGTGCCGCCCGGACCGACCTTGTCATAGCGCGACTGGAACCAGGCGACCGACATGTCGATCGTGTCCTTGTGCACGATCGGCGCGATCGCGTCGAAGAAGGCGAGTGCGGTCTCGTCGGTCAGCGCGCGGATCGCCTCGGCCAGAGGCTGTGCGGTGAGCGGACCGGTGGCTATGATGACGTTGCCCCATTCCGCAGGCGGCAGCCCTGTGATCTCGCCGCGGCGCAGCTGGATGCGCGGATGCGCCTCCAGCGCCGCTGCCACCGCTCCCGAGAAGCCGTCGCGGTCGACGGCCAACGCGCCACCCGCCGGGACCTGGTTGGCGTCAGCGGCGCGCATGATCAGCGAGCCGAGCCGGCGCATCTCGGCGTGCAGCAGGCCGACCGCGTTATTTGCGGCATCGTCGGAGCGGAACGAGTTGGAGCAAACGAGCTCTGCCGGAGAGGCCGTTCGGTGCGCCTCGGTCATGCGCTCGGGCCGCATCTCGTGCAGAACGACGTCGACGCCTGCTTCAGCCAGCTGCCAGGCGGCTTCGGATCCGGCAAGTCCGGCGCCGACCACGTGGACGGAATTGGAAGGTGATTTGGTCCCTGTCATGTGCGGGACAGGTAGCGCTTTTCCTGACCGGTGCAAATGCGCCAGTAACTTCCAGCGCAAGAAAGCGGAGGCGCGTGCCAGCCGCCTTGCGCCAGTCCTGGAAACGGCAACGCCCGCAGCGAGGCGGGCGATGTCCGGTAGAAATCGGAAACGGGCTGATCAGCCGTTGTAGTGTCCGGCGGCAACGCGCGGAATATCCGACCGGTCGAGACCGATGTCGGCGAGTTCGCGGTCGCTGAGCTGCGACAGCTCTGCAACGTTGCGCTGGTACTCACGGAACGCCTGGACCATGCGGATGAGCGAGAGCAACATGGGAAATTCTCCTTAGATTCACGATTCAACTCTTCGTCAGAGCCTCATCGTTGGAATGAACATAGGAGAGATTGTTGCGATGCAGAAGCGCTGATGTTGCGATGCAGCTAAACCGTCAACGCATAGCTTGCGTAACTCTTGAGTAAGAATCGGGCAAGGCCGCACCGTGGTCGAACAGTGATTGAAACGGCCCGTATTTGCACGGATTTGGCGGTCGCAGCCGAGATTTGCCGGTCATGTGGTGGTCTGAACGCGAATTGAGAGCAGATTCAAATGGATCGACCATGGGCTAACCGCGGCTCAGGAACGCATGGGTCAACTGATATGAACGTTTATTCACTTCTTCGATTGGAACCTCCAAAGGTTGCATCCCGATCACGTGTAGCTCTCCGGAAGTTCATCCGTGGTCGCATGCGAATGTGCGACAAAGTGTCGCGGTGTCCGGTAATGATGCCGACGCCGTCGCACCAGCGAGGAAGAACAATGATGAGGAAACTGTTGGGGGCCGCGCTCTTGACCGCGGCGATGGCCGCGTTCGGGCCGGTCCAGGCCGCGAAGATGCACAGCGCCGGCTGCAGCGGGGCCAACCTGGAAAAGACCGAGACGGCCATCGAGGCGATGGCCGATGGCGATGCCAGATATACGGCACAGAAAGAGATCGCGGCTGCGCAGGACGCGCTGCTCAGCGGCAAGATGGGCGCCTGCGGCATGCACCTCACCAAGGCGATGCACGCCGGAGAGATGAAGTAGCAGCTGCATCTCGCGTATCATCGAACGACCGGCCGGTCGCGCCAACGCGATCGGCCGCCTCTCATGAATGATCCAGCTACGGGGCGCGCGCCAGCTGGGTTGCGAACGTCGCGATCGTCCGCGCATAGACGTCGCTCTTGTTCCACTGCTGGATGACTGCGAAGTTGGGGCTGCCGGGCTCCCAATCCTTGCCGCGCTGCCAGCCGTAGCCCTTCAGATAGTTCGCCGTCGAAGCCAGCACGTCGGGCGCGCTGCGGATCAGGTCGCGCCGGCCGTTGCCGTCGAAATCGACCGCGTATTTGATCCAGGACGAGGGCATGAACTGCGTCTGGCCGATCTCGCCGGCCCAGGCGCCGCGCATCTCTGACGGCGCCAGATCGCCGCGATCGACGATGCGCAGCGCATCCAGCAACTCGCCACGGAACTGCTCCGCGCGCCGGCAGTCATAGGCGAGCGTCGCGAGCGAGCGGATGGTCCCGAACTTGCCGACATTGACGCCGAAATCGGTTTCGAGCCCCCAGATCGCGACCAGCACCTCTCCGGGCACGCCGTAGGCCTGCTCGATCCGCGACAGCACTGAGCCGTATTGCTTGAGCATGTTCGAGCCGCGAGTCAGGCGCGGCGGCACCATGCGGCCGGAGAACTCCTCGAAGGTCTGGCTGAACACCTTCTGACCGTGGTCGCGGTTGAGCACGGTCTGGTCGGGCGTCAGGCCGGTCAGCGCCGCGTTCAGCGCGTTCTGCGAGATGCCCTTGCCGGCGGCCTCAGTCTTGAAGTCGGCGAGCCAGGCATCGAAACCGCTGGTTCCGCAGGCAACAGCCGCACGCGCCGGCGCGGAGAAGGTCATCAGGACAGCGAGGCAGGCAAACGCGGCGGCGGAGCGAGCGGAAATCATCGAAACACCTGGACGGCAATGGATTCAAAAAGGATCTGGGGAGAACTCCATGTCGGGCGTAACCGCGGCGGCAACAAGGCCTTTCGATCACATTGGCGTCGGTTTTCGTGAGGCTCTGGGCGCCCCGCGGCTTCCAGCATCCTTTTCAAGGGCCGGTACGGCAACCGCCGGCCCATGGGCCGGCGGCAATCAAGACTCCGTCCGTTAATCTTGCTCACATCCGGTCGCGCGACCGCCACGGGAACAGGTTCGCCGGGAAATCGGCCGCGGGCTTGGATCCCCGTGGAGCCGGCGGCAGCATCGGCGCGGCGTCGGGATGGATCGCGATGGCCTCGCGATAGAGATGCCAGGTGGCGTGGCCGAGGACCGGGATCACGACGGCCAGTCCGAGGAAGAACGGGATCGTGCCTGCAACGAGCAGCACGGCCACGATGAGGCCCCAGGCTGCGACCGGTATCGGATTCTGGGCCACCACGCGCAGCGAGGTCACCACCGCCTCGAGCGCACCGGCATGGCGGTCCAGCATCAGCGGAAACGAGACGACGCTGATGCAAAGGGCCAGCAGTGCAAACAGGAACCCGGCGCCGCAGCCGACCGCGATCAGCCACCAGCCCTGCGGCGTCGTGAACACGCGTTCCAGGAAATCGGTTGCGCTGGTCGCGCCGCCATAGCCGAACACCGCCACGTAGATCGCCTGCGCCGTCGCCACCCAGGTGACGAACAGGGCAAGGAGCAGCGTGCCGAGCCCGAGCATCGCGCCGAACGACGGCGACCGCAGCACCTCGAACGCGTCCCAGGCGCTGGCCTCCTCGCCGCGGTCGCGCCGGCTGCTGAGCTCGTAGAGGCCGAGTGCCGCGAACGGACCGAGCAAGGCAAAGCCGGCCGCCAGCGGGAACAGCAGCGGCACCACGGCATAGCCGAATGCCGCCCGCGCGAGTACGAGGCCGAGCACGGGATAGATCGCGCACAGCATCACGGCGTGGCTCGGAATGGCCTTGAAGTCGTCCCAGCCAAGCCGCAGCGCGCGCACCAGGCTCGAAAAATCGATTGTCCGGATCGTAATTTCGGCGGCGACCTCGTCGGCCGGCCGAACGTGTGAGGCGACATTGCTGTGATAGGTGGCCATCGTCGTTCGCTCCCTCATGCCTCATGGGACGCTTCCCAACCACGCAAGCCGGGCTGCGCTTGGACGGAGTCGCGAACGGCCAGACGCGACGAACCTCAGGACGGCCATTCGCGAACGGAAACTGAGAAGATAGTGACAAACGGTGCGGCGCCTACTCACGCCTCGGTGAGCGCTGTGAATGTCGCAGTGCATTAGACCGGCGCGCCCGTGCAGAAGCTGAGCATGGACCGATAAAGTCATTCCGCCGTCATTCCGCCTTGGGTAAGCTTCACATTCGTCGCCGTGTTCGCGTTGGCAGGCCACGGCGGTGGGCGGAGAGGCTCCGACGGGCATCTCTGCAACGGAACACCGCCAGCCGAGTTCTTCATACGATCACTATCCATTGGGAGCCATTGATGAGCGTTTTCGGAAAGATCATGAGCGCGATTTTCGGCCATCATGCCGAGGCTGCGCCGGCTGGCGGCAGCACGCCGGCCGCGGGCGGGACTGCGCCGACGGCGGACAGCACGGCTGCGGCTCCGACGGCCCCGGCTACTGCAACGCAAAACGTCGATGTGGCTGCGATCGTGGACAAGGCCGTGGCCGCCAAGCACGAGAAGCTGGAATGGCGCACCTCCATCGTCGACCTGATGAAGGCGCTCGACATCGACTCCAGCCTCGTGGCCCGCAAGGAGCTCGCCAAGGAGCTCGGCTACAGCGGCGACACCAACGATTCCGCCAGCATGAATGTGTGGCTGCACAAGCAGGTCATGAGCAAGCTCGCCGCCAATGGCGGCAAGCTGCCGCCGGAGATCAAGCACTGATCCGGCGTGCGCTGGAGCTGAAATGCGAAAGGCCCGCCATAGTGCGGGCCTTTATTGCTTGTCGCGCTGTTTCTCGTCGCCTTGTTATTGTCGCCACGTCTTGTGCAGCGTCGTTCAGTCTGACCGTGCCCGAACGCCTCAGGCGTGCACGAAGCCGGCGCGTTGCCATGCCTCGGCGTGCAGCTGGTCGCGGCTGAAGCCGATGTCGCGCAACGTGCGCTCGTCGAGCTGGTCGACATAAGCGAGCTGGGTGCGATAATGGACGTAGCGCTTGAGAAAGTCGAAAATGGCGGTGACGAACATGAGCCTCTCCCCATTGGTCTGGTTGTTTGTACGGCGGGGATTGCTGATCCGTTCGGGTAGCCATTGCGTTAAAGACCGGCCAAAAATGGTTGAATCGGTAGTTCTACGGCCGGGTCAGGCCATGATGTCCGCGTTCTCGGCGTGCTGACGCAGGTAATCGGCAACGAAGCCGCAGCCCGCGATGACCTTGCGCCCATCGGCGCGGATCAGTGCGAGCGCCCCCTTGACGAGTTGTGAACCGATGCCCCGCCCGCGCAAAGGCAGCGGAGTCTCGGTGTGGGTGATGATGACGGCCTGCGGCGTCACGCGGTAGTTGGCGAAAGCGATCCTGCCTTCGATGTCGAGCTCGAAACGGCCTTGGGCCTTGTTGTCGCGGACGGTCGTCATGCGGCTCTACTTTCGTGACGGTTTGTCGGTCAGCTTGATGAAGTCGGTGAGTATCGCGCGGATCGACCACGGCTGGCCGTCGACAGCGCCCCGGATATCGTCGATCTTCCACTGGCCCGCTTCGCGCACGAGATCATAACGGATGACGTTGTCGGCCTGTTCCTTGCGCGCGTTGCGATGGCCGGTGATGGTGACCGCGAGGGTGGCCTGGTCCGCCTCCTGCTTTTCCGGCGTCACCTTGAACGCGGCGACGTCGGGATCCTGCGAGTTGGTGATGGGATCGAAATCGACTGCGCCGACCTCGCCCTTGGGCGTGCGGGCGTCCATCTTGGCCCATTGGGCGGCCAGCGACTTCGACAGATATTTGGCGCGCGCCGCCTTGCTCTCGATGACGAAGTTGCCGCCGTCCTCGCCCTTGCCCTTCGCCACGCGGGTGTAGATCGCGGTCATGAGTCCCACGGGATCTTGGGCGGGGGCCTGCGCATACAGTGGCGCGGCGGCGAGCACGCCAGCGAGGCTCAGGAGCAACAGACGACGGTCGATCATGGGGGTCCTCAAATCAGATTCGGTGCGCCAGGAATGAAGGAATCGGGATGAACGAATGCGCTGCCGACAACGGGTTTGTCGCACGGCGGATGCAATCGTTCGAATGACGCGGCCGCATGGGTGCGATGGCCGGGGTGATCTTGCGACAGCTTGCGGTACCACGATAAACAGGAATGTGGAGTAGGGCGGCCGAGATCGCCCGAGGATCGATCGAGGGGACTTTGCCATGGTTCTGTTCTTCCACTGCAGGGACGCGAGGGCCCGTCAATGACATCAGCACCCTTGCGCATGTCGCGGCGGGTCATGAACCTCGCGCACATCGTGACGCAGAACGGCCGGCGGCTCGGCGACCGCATCGGCTTCGTATGGGGCGAGAGATCGTGGACGTGGCGCGAGATCGACGCGATGGTCTCGGCGCTGGCGGCGGCGCTGGCCGAGCAGGGTGTCGCCAAGGGCGACCGCATCCTGGTGCACTCCAAGAACTGTGAGGAGATGTTCGCCTCCATGTTCGCCGCGTTCCGGCTCGGCGCGGTCTGGGTGCCCACCAATTTCCGGCTGATGCCGGACGAGGTCGCCTATCTCGCCACGGCTTCCGGCGCCAAGGCCTTTCTCTGCCATGGCGATTTTCCCGAACATGCCGCGGCGGTGACGACCGCGTCCTTCACCTGGCGCATCGGCGAGACCGGCGGCTTCGGCACGCGCTCCGTCGGCGAGGCCATCAAGGCGAATGCCGGCGCTGACGTTGCGAACGCTGCCGTCGAGCACGACGATCCCTGCTGGTTCTTCTTCACCTCGGGCACCACGGGCCGGTCCAAGGCCGCGGTGCTGACCCATGGCCAGATGGCCTTCGTCATCACCAATCATCTCGCCGACCTGACGCCGGGCACGACCGAGCACGACGCTTCGCTCGTCGTGGCGCCGCTGTCGCACGGCGCCGGCGTGCACCAGCTGATGCAGAGCGCGCGCGGTGCAAAGACCGTGCTGCTGCCCAGCGAGAAGTTCGACATCACCGAGGCCTTCCGCCTGATCGAGACGCATCGCGTCAGCAACCTCTTCACCGTGCCGACCATCCTGAAGATGATGGTCGAGCATCCCGCCGTCGAGCGATTCGATCATTCCTCGCTGCGCCACGTCATCTATGCCGGCGCGCCGATGTATCGCGAGGACCAGAAGCGCGCGCTGGCACGGCTCGGCAAGGTGATCGTGCAGTATTTCGGGCTCGGCGAAGTCACCGGCAACATCACGGTGCTGCCGGCAGCGGCGCACGAGGAGGACGACGGCCCGGAGGCACGGATCGGCACCTGCGGCTATGAGCGCACCGGCATGCAGGTTTCGATCCAGGATGATCAGGGGCGCGAGCTCAAGCCGGGCGAGACCGGCGAGATCTGTGTCATCGGCCCGGCCGTGTTCGCGGGCTACTACGACAATCCGGAAGCTAATGCGAAGGCGTTCCGCGTCGGCTGGTTCCGTACCGGCGATCTCGGCCATATGGATTCGCAAGGCTTCGTCTACATCACCGGCCGCGCCTCCGACATGTACATCTCCGGCGGCTCCAACATCTATCCGCGCGAGGTCGAGGAAAAGATCCTGACCCATCCCGATATCGGCGAGGTCGCCGTGCTCGGCGTACCCGATCCCGTCTGGGGCGAGGTCGGTGTCGCCGTCTGCGTGGCGCGCGAAGGCGCTACAGCGCCGAGCGAAAGCGCAATCGCCGGGTATCTCGCGACCAAGCTGCCGCGCTACAAGATGCCGAAGCGCTTCTTCTTCTGGGATGCGCTGCCCAAGTCGGGCTATGGCAAGGTCCCCAAGCGCCTGGTGCGCGACGAGCTCGAGGCGCGCGGGCTGCTCGACCTCAACAAACAGGGTTGAGCGCAGATGCGATTCATCGCCCAGCCCGGCGCGCCCATCGCCGAACGTATCCAGTGGGTGGAGGCGCGCGGCCGTGCCTTCGTTTTCACGGTCGAGAAGGGCTTGCCGCTGCTGCAAGCTGTCAGTCGCGGCTTCGCCGCTCAGGGCTTGGCCGGTGGCATGATCGACATCAAAGGCGGTGCGCTCGGGCCGTTCGCCTATGTGATGCCGGCGCTGTCGAAGACGCCGGATCACGCCGCGTTCTACAGCGAGACCTATCGTCCCCAGGGCATCACGCAGCTCTCGACCGGGACCATGACGCTCGGTGTGCGCGATGGCGCGCCGTTCTTTCATTGTCACGCGCTGTGGACGGAAGAGGGCGGCCGTGCCGGTGGCGGGCACATCCTGCCGGAGGAGACGATCGTCGCCGAGACGTTCGAGGTCGAGGCTTTCGGTCTCGACGGCGCGATCTTCACGGCGGAGCCGGACGTGGAGACCGGCTTCAAGCTGTTCGGGCCGGTGGCGGCTGCGCTGGGCGCGGCCACCACGGATCGCCGGGCCTTCGCGCTGCGGCTGCGGCCGAACCAGGATTTTGCCGGCTGCCTGGAGGAGTTCTGCCGCGCGCAAGGCATCAGCAGAGCGCGCATCCACGGCGGCGTCGGCTCGACCATCGGCGCGCGCTTCGAGAGCGGCGACGTGGTCGAACCGTTCGCGACCGAGCTGACCATCACCTCCGGCGTGATCGCCCCCGGCGCTGACGGCCTCGAAGCCACGCTCGACATCGCGCTGGTCGACTACACCGGCGCGCTGGCGCGGGGGCGCCTCGTCCGCGGCGACAACCCGGTGCTCATGACCATGGAACTGGTGCTGGAGGTCGTGGCGTAACCGCGAAGCCGGGCTCGTTCGCGATGCCGCGTGCCACGCGAATCTGCTCAACTCTGCGCGGCGCGCTGCGGCGGTTGCGACGCCGCCGGCGCTGGTGAGGATTTGGAGTTCGGCATCAACGACAAGGCTTGCGGCTTCTGCAAATTCGCAGCGCGCCGCCAAGACAATGAGATCCTGCCAATCTCTGGGGGCTTGATTTCGAGCCTATGCAGCGCGCGGCATCCGTATGGAACGGACGCAGACGCTGGCAAGCGGCGCGAGCCACTGCGATTTCCGATTCTCGCGGATCGCGTCGGACTAGGATGAGGGACGCACGTGCTGCGTTGTTGGGCCGCAGAGACCGGCAGGCTGTCGCCGAGAGGATGACTCCAGGAGCTCGGCCGACAACTCCCCCAACCGCTCCACGCTGCGCTCGATCCGTGCGTTCCAGTCGTGGCTGCAGCTCAGGCGCAGGCAGTTGCGATAGCCGCCGGTCGCCGTGAACAGGCTGCCCGGCACGAAGCAGATGCGTTCGCGAATGGCGCGGGCATAGAGCGCGTCGGCGTCGAAGCCGTCCGACAGCTCCAGCCACAGCACGAAACCTCCCTTCGGGTCGGTCATCCGCGTCGCCTGCGGAAAGCTGCGGTCGACGGTGCGGCGCATGCGGTCGATGTTGTCGGCGAACACCTTGCGGATGCGCCGCAGATGGGCGTCGTAACCGCCCGATGTGAGAAAGTCGGCCATCGCCTTCTGCGGCAGCGCGGCGCCGCTCAGCGACAGCGCGAACTTCGCCGCCAGGATCTGATCGTGCCGCCGGTTGGCGGCGAGCCAGCCGATCCGGTAGCCCGGCGCGATGGTCTTGGAGAACGAACTGCACAGGATGATGTCGCCCTTCGGGCTGATCGCGGCGAACGGGCGCGGCCGGTCCGCGCCAAAGCTGATGTCGCCATAGATGTCGTCCTCGATCAGCGGCACGCCGTGGCGCGTCAGCACCTTCGTGATGTCAGCCTTGCGCGCATCGTCGGTGCGATAGCCCAACGGATTGCTGAAGCTCGATGCGAGCAGGCAGGCGGCGACGCGGCGCGCGCCGAGCGCCCTGTCGAGCGCTGCGACGTCGACGCCGCTGGTCGGGTCGGTCGGCAGCTCCAGCGCGCGCAGGCCGTGGGCTTCGAGCACCTGCAGGAGGCCGAAATAGGTCGGGGATTCGATCGCGACGGTGTCGCCGGGCTTCGTGGTGACGCTCAAAGCGATGTTCAGCGCTTCGGTGCAGCCGTTGGTGATCAGGACTCCAACGGGCGGGACTGCGTGGCCGAGCCGCAAAGCGCGCTCGGAGATCTGGCCGCGCAGCTCGGCATCGCCATGCGGATCGGCATAGACGTTGTAGTGCCGGCCATGGACGCGCGCGCAGCGGGCGAGATGGCGGTCCAGCCGCTCGGCCGCGAGCAGGCCGGCGCTCGGGACCGCACAGCCCAGCGGCGCATAGGACGGATC
>JBARNF010000606.1:0-2045 GCA_049802835.1 Bradyrhizobium sp. | reverse complement strand
CGGGACGACAACTTCAAAGTTGCGAGAGCGAATTAAATCTCCACCACCTGCCCCGGCTTGAGCACGCCGAAGCGGTCGCGCGGGATGCCGGCCTGGTCGAGCGCGGTGTGCAGCGCATGCACCGGCGCATCGATCGCCTCGTCGGTGAGCTGGAAGGTGCCGTGGTGATGCGCCAGTGCGCTCTCCGCGCCGCAATCCTGCAGCGCCTGCACGGCATCTTCGGGATTCATGTGCTGGTCGCGCATGAACCAGCGCGGCTCATAAGCGCCGATCGGCAGGATCGCGAGCCTCAGCGGTGCATGCGTTTCCGCGACGCGGCGGAAATGCGCGCCCGTGCCATAGCCCGAGTCGCAGACGATATAGAGCCTGCCCCGCGGCGTCTCCAGCACGAAGCTCGCCCACAGCGCCCTGTTGCGGTCGAACAGGCCGCGCGCCGTCCAGTGCCGGGTCGGCACCAGCGTCACCGCAACCTCGTCGTTCAGAGGCACGCGGTCGTGCCAGTCATAGGCTTCGGCGCGGATCTTGGGATCCGCATCGGTCATGGTGAGGTCGTTGCCGAGCGGGGTGATGACCCGCGGACCAGAGCGCGTCGTCAGCTTCGACAGCGTGCGAATGTCCAGATGATCGTAGTGGCCATGCGACACCAGCACGACATCGATGCGTGGCAGCGCCTCGAAGGCGATGCCGGGGTCGTTGTGCCGGCGCGGGCCGGCGAAGGCGAACGGCGAGACCCGCTCCGACCACACCGGGTCGACCAGGATGTTGAGCCCGCCGGTCTGGATCAGCCAGCTGGCATGGCCGATGAAGGACAGTCGCACCTGCTCGCCATCGATCGTGTGCGGCGGGGTGTCGACATGCGGACTCGGAACCCAGGCCGGCCATTTCGCCCGCTTCTCGGAGCGGTCGAACTGCCAGCGCAGCACCTGGGCGAGGGATTTGGGCGGAGCGCCGTCGGGATCGTAGAAGCGCTTGCCGTCGAAATGGTCGGTGACGGGGCCCGAATAGGTCCTGGAACGGCGCAGCAATGTCGTCCTCGCTTGGCGGGAAAGCTCAACTCCGGCAAGACTTAAGCACCCCCTCGAGGCCCGGCAACGGGAGGCCGCGGAGCAAGTTTCCTTGACTTTTCCGCCCACTGAGGGTTTAACCCGGCCGAATTTCGGAAAGTTTCGTCTTTTCGAGCCACCGCCCGGCCCTGGAGGCCGGAGGTCACCGCCCGACAGCGCTATGCGCCCTCGGGCGCAAAATTGTTTGGAATTTCCGTTTCGGCAGTATCTGCTGAGACACGACACGCTGTCATCACCCGCGAAGGCGGGTAATCCAGTATTCCAGAGCAGCCCGGCAAGAGTCGCGGCGCTGCGGCGTACTGGATGCCCCGCCTGCGCGGGGCATGACGGTGAGAAACATAGCGAGCGCCCCGACGAGGGCAAAGGATAACGGCATTGTTCGACAATCTGTCGGAACGGCTTGGCGGAATTCTCGATCGGCTGACGGGACGTGGCTCCCTGTCGGAGGCCGATGTCGACGCCGCGATGCGCGAGGTCCGCCGGGCGCTGCTCGAGGCCGACGTCGCGCTCGAGGTCGTCAAGGGCTTCACCGAGCGCGTGCGCGAGCAGGCGATCGGCGCCACCGTCGTCAAGTCGGTCACCCCCGGCCAGATGGTCGTGAAGATCGTCCACGACGAGCTGGTGAAGACGCTCGGCGACGACGGCCAGACCATCGACCTCAACGCCGTGCCGCCGGTGCCGATCATGATGGTCGGCCTGCAGGGCTCCGGCAAGACCACCACCACCGCCAAGCTCGCCCGCCGCATGGTCCAGCGCGACAAGCGCAAGGTGCTGATGGCCTCGCTCGACGTCTACCGTCCGGCCGCGATGGAGCAGCTCGCGGTGCTCGGCCGCGACCTCGACATCCCGACCCTGCCGATCGTCGCCGGCCAGATGCCGCCGCAGATCGCGCGCCGCGCCATCGAAGCCGCCAAGCTCGGCGGCTATGACGTGGTGCTGCTCGACACCGCCGGCCGCACCACGCTCGACGAAGCGATGATG
>JBARNF010000605.1:0-4484 GCA_049802835.1 Bradyrhizobium sp. | reverse complement strand
GGCGGCTTCGCCAAGGACACGACGCCGTTCAGCGAGTTCCTGTGGGCCGATTTCCTGCGCCGCAAGATCAAGCGCAAGACCATCGAGAGCCATTTCGCCGGCGCCATGGAGCAGGCGCTGGCGTTCGCCAAGAGCCACGACGCGGTCTATCTGCCCGGCTGGTGCGGGCCGGCGTCGGACGACTGATGCTCACGCCTGCTTCGGCAGACGGCCCATCAGATAGAACTCGTCATTGGGGCGCATGCCCGTGACGTTGGCCATCCGGTTGGACAATGCGAAGAACGCTGCGATCGCGGCGATGTCCCAGATGTCGTCGTCGTTGAAGCCGTGGCCGGCCAGCGTCTTGAAGTCTGCGTCGCCGACCGTCTGAGCTTCCAGTGCGACCTTCATCGCGAAGTCGAGCATCGCGCGCTGCCGCGGCGTGATGTCGGCCTTGCGGTAGTTGATCGCGACCTGGTCGGCGATGACAGGATTCTTGGCGCGGATGCGCAGGATCGCACCATGCGCGATCACGCAATACTGGCACTGGTTGGCGCTCGATGTCGCCACCACGATCATCTCGCGCTCGGCCTTGGTGAGGCCGCCGTCCTTGTCCATCAGCGCATCATGATAGGCGAAGAAGGCGCGGAATTCATCGGGCCGGTGCGCCAGGGTCAGGAACACGTTCGGCACGAAGCCGCTCTTGTCCTGCACGGCCAGCAGACGCGTGCGGATGTCATCGGGCAGTGCGTCGATCGCGGGGACGGGAAAGCGGCTGATGGAAGCTTGCGTCATGGCAACGGGGCGTCCGATTTGCATGTCCTATGCGCGAACATAGTCGATCGCGGCCACGGCGCAATGGAGTGAGTGTCGGCATCCCGCGGCCGATGGTTGCCGGATGCGTGCGGCTCAGCGCAGCGGCTTCTTCAACAGCGAGAAGCGGTCCGGATCGAGCCCCATGGACGGCTGCAGCATGGGCGCATCGAGCGAGGTCGACAGGCTGCCGCGATCGCTGCTGCCGGTCTCGGTCGGCGCGTCCCGGCTCGAGGTCGCCCCGCGCCAGCGTTCCAGCACCGCGGCGACGAAATGCATGTCGTGGCCGGCGCTGACCGACCGCACGGTGGCGATCGTCGCCTCGCTGCGCGGCAATTGATGCGGCGGCACCTCCTTGAAGCGCAGCCGCGTCGGCAGTGCGACGCCTTCGCCGAACGCGAGCACCTCGCGGGTGCCGAGCGAGGGGACGAACGACAGCAGGTTGGCGGCGGCGTCCGAGACCGCGGAGCGCAACAGCGACTGGTCGCGCTCGTTGGCGAGGCGCATCGTGAACAGCGTGTTGCACTGGGAGATGATGGTGGAGTCGAGCTCGGCGGGCCGCTGGGTGATCAGGCCGAGATAGACACCGTATTTGCGGCCTTCCTTGGCGATGCGCGAGATCGCCTTGCGGGTCGGGCCGAAGCCGATCGAGCGGTCGGCGGAGGCATAGCGGTGCGCTTCCTCACAGACGAACAGCAGCGGCGAGACGCCATCGCTCCACAGGCCGAAATCGAACGCCATCCGGCACACCACCGAGACGACGGAATCGACCACCTCGGCCGGGAAGCCCGCGAGCTGCATCACCGTCATCGGCCGGCCGTTAGCGGGCAGGCGGAACAGATGGCTGATGACCTCCGCCATGGTGTCGCCGCCGACATTGGCGTTGTCGAACATGAAGGCGTAGCGCGGGTCGTTGCGCACGGTCTCGATGCGCGAGATCAGCTTGTGATAGATGATGCGCGACGAGCGGTTCTCCAGCTTGCCCATCCGCTCGTCGATCAGGTTGATCAGGTCGACGAGGCGATAGGGCACCGGCGTATCGACCGTATAGCCGACGGTCTTGGGATCGAGGCGCTTCAGCCCGATGCGGTCCGTGTTCTGGTACTGGGTGTAGATGCCCTTCGCCAGCGGAATGACCTCGGCGAGGATGTCGAGCTCTTCCGGCACGCCCGGCCGGCCGCCGAACAGGACGTCGACGATCTCCTCGAAATTGAACAGCCAGAACGGCAGCTTCAGATTGCGCGGGTTCAGCACCAGCGCACGCTCGCCGAAGCAGCGGCCATATTCGTTGTGGACGTCGAGCAGGAAGATGCGCAGGTTCGGCCGCGCCTTCAGGATCTCGTTGAGCAGCAGCGACACGCCGGTCGATTTGCCGACGCCGGTCGATCCCAGCACCGCGAAGTGCTTCGACAGCATCTCCTCGACATTGACGCAGGCGCGGACGGTGTTGTCCTGCTGCAGCGCGCCGATGTCGATATGGTCTCCCGCCGTCGGCGTGTAGATCGTGCGCAGCTCCTGGCTGGTGATCATGTCGACGGCGTCGCCGATGGTCGGGTAATGCGTGACGCCGCGCTGGAACTTGGGCTTTTCAGCCGGCCCCAGGATCTCGCCGAG
Source organism: Bradyrhizobium sp. (assembly GCA_049802835.1). GTDB lineage: Bacteria > Pseudomonadota > Alphaproteobacteria > Rhizobiales > Xanthobacteraceae > Bradyrhizobium. Next base: position 2,078 of record JBARNF010000605.1, on the reverse strand, counting down.
CAGGTCCACCGAGGCGGTCGCGACGTATCCTTCGGCATGCGAGAGGTCCTCGCTGGTGACCTCGGTGATGATCGCGATGATCGTGGCGCTCGGGCAGCGAATGCTGATGAAACGGCCGACTGTCGCGCGGACGTCGGAGACGGTCATCTGCTGGGTCGACAGAATGCCGACGCGGGCCTGGGAGCCTCGTACCGAGATCACACGTCCGAAGGAAGTCACGGTCATGAAGCCTGTGGTGAATTGTTGAGCTGATACCTTGGCCGCTGTGACTGGAAAATTTGTTAAGCGTCTCACAGTTTGCGCGTCATGCGGCCGTAATCAGCGCTCCGAACCGCCGCCTTCGGCGCTGCGAGAGCGCTCCGTTTTTATCTCCTAACGCATTGGCGCATAAAGCTTTCTACTGTCTGACCTAAAGCAGGTTGCGAGCGGATCGGGTTTACGATGCATTCACCATCTTCGAGGGCTCCTGGCGCCGTGCGCCTGCAATCGCCGATTGCTTGGCGGCAACGCCTTGGCCTCTTGGGCGAGCCGGTTGTCGATGTGGCCGATCAGGGCTTCGGGCGAGAAGCAGGAGGACAAGGAGGAGGAGAAGAAGGACTATGACGTCCGCGAGCGCAGCTTCGGATCCCTCGAGCGTTCCTTCCAGATTCCCGACGGCGTCGACACCGACACGATCGACGCGGTGTTCAAGCAGGGCGTGCTCGAGGTCACCCTGCCGAAGAAGCCGGAAGCACAGAAGGCCGCCAAGACCATCGACATCAAGGCTGCCTGAGTTCGCTCGACGTTCCCCAGGCGCGCTGCGGTCCTGCAGGCGAGGGGCCGGCGCGCCGCGCTGTCCCATGATCATGTGACGGCCGCCAAGCTCGTCCCCGACGAAGGACCGCCCTCGCGGCCCTTTTTTTCCCAAGCCTGTGCGGCTAGTCTGGCTCCCAAGCAGGCGGTCTGCGGGATCGGACCGGCGAACGATCGAAAGGGAGACGAGGCGATGGGCAAGCTCGCAGTGGCGGCGAAGATCACGCATGTGCCGTCGATGTATCTCAGCGAGCTCGATGGCCCGGCCAAGGGCAAGCGCCAGTCGGCGATCGACGGCCACATCGAGATCGGGCGGCGCTGCCGCGAGGCCGGCGTCGATACCATCGTCGTGTTCGACACGCACTGGCTGGTGAATGCCGGCTATCACATCAACTGCGCGCCGCATTTCGAAGGGCTCTACACCTCGAACGAGCTGCCGCACTTCATCGCCAACATGACCTACGCGTATGACGGCAATCCGGAGCTCGGCCGCATCCTGGCCGAGGGCGCCAATGCCGATGGCATCGCCACCATGGCGCATGCGGCGACCTCGCTGACGCTGGAATACGGCACCTTGGTGCCGATGCGCTACATGAACCCCGATCGCCACTTCAAGGTCGTGTCGGTGTCGGCGCTGTGCACCTCGCATTATCTCGCCGACAGCGCCAGGCTCGGCTGGGCCTTCCGCCGCGCCGTCGAGGATCACTACGACGGCACGGTCGCGTTCTTCGCCTCGGGCTCGCTGAGCCATCGCTTCGCCCAGAACGGCACCGCCGACGCGTATCGCGACAAGATGTTCAGCCCGCTGCTGGAGCGGCTCGACCACGAGGTGATCCAGATGTGGGAGCACGGCGAGTGGCCGGATTTCTGCGACATGCTGCCGGAATACGCCAGCAAGGGCCATGGCGAGGGCTTCATGCACGATACCGCGATGCTGCTGGGGGCGCTCGGCTGGAACCATTATGACCGCGGCGTCGAGGTGGTGACGCCGTTCTTCCCGTCGTCGGGCACCGGCCAGATCAACGCGGTGTTTCCAGTGACGCCGATGCCGCACGCGCTCGACGACATCGGCCGGCCGCGTGTGGCCGCGCTGGCGGGCGGACGGCTGTGAAGGCGAGGGCGCCTCACCACACGCCCGCACGGGTCAGCATGTCGGTGAGATCTTCGGGATAGACCGTGTCGGCCGTCGCCGCGAGCTCGGCGCGTGTCCACCAGTGCTGCGCGGCGATGGCGGCGCGTTCCAGCTCGGTCCAGTGCGTCGACGAGATGGCGGCCGCGCTGCTGAC
>JBARNF010000604.1:0-4087 GCA_049802835.1 Bradyrhizobium sp. | reverse complement strand
CCGCTACTACGCCATGCCGTACCAGGAGCGATACATCTGGGGCATCACCGCGGGGATTCTGCGGAATCTGTACGAGCGGGTGTATGGGGAGTGAAAGCAATGGCCGCAAACTCTGACTCGTCATGCCCGCGCTTGCAGTCAAACTTGCGCAGACTGGGTAAACTTGTCTGCGCGGGCATCCACGTCTTAAAGCGCTTTCAAGAATAAAGACGTGGATGGCCGGGACGAGCCCGGGCATGACGGCGGAGAAATCGCGATCAAAGACCGATGGCATGACTTGTCCGCTGCCAAGTTTCGACGGCGGAATCGGCCCCGTCCGATCAAATCGGCTCGAAATTTGATGCTTTCAGCAACTCGCCGTTCCTAGTGACATAGCTTTGTGCGAACGCCTCGAATTGGGCCGGAGTTTCCGAAACCGGCTCGATTCCCAGTTTGGAAAGCTGATCCTCATTCTTCAGCTCTTGAACCGCGGCGTTGATCATCTTGTTCAGTTGCGTGACCAGATCCGCGGACATCTTCTTTGGACCCCAGACGCCGTACCACGAAGCATGGTCCATGCCGGCCAGCCCGCTCTCGGACGCGGTCGGATATTCCGGCGCGAGCGGCGACCGCTTTGCCGTCGTCACGGCCACACCCTTGACCTGTTTGGCATTGGCGAGCGGCAACAGCGCGAGCACGGGATCGATCATCAGTTGAACATGGCCGCCGGCGATATCGTTCAGGGCCGGCGCGGTTCCGCGGTAAGGCTGGATCAGCAAATTCAGACCGGACAAGCGATTGAAGTCCAGTTCCGCCAGATGGCCGGGCGCACCGAGGGCCGAGGTCGCAAATGTCCATTTGTCCGGAGCCTTGCGGACTTCGGCGATGAGCTCGGCAATATTGTTTGCCGCGATTTTCGGCGACGCGACCAGAATCATCGGCGCCTCGCCGACGCGGGCGATCGCGGCGAAATCGGTCAGCGGATCATAGGGCGCGTTCTTCATCACCTGCTTCGCCATGACGTGCGTTCCCGCCGAGAACAGGAGCGTCGTGCCATCCGGCGCGGCGGTTCGGACGGCGTTGCCGCCGATCGAGCCGTTCGCACCGGCCCGATTGTCGACGATGATCGTCAGGCCGTGCTTCTGTCTCAGCTTCTCCGAAAGCAGCCGAGCGAACACGTCCACGCCGCCGCCGGCCGCGAACGGCACGATCATTCGAATGGGACGCTCGCTCAGCTTCTGTGCCTGCGCGATCGACGGCGTCGCCAGAAGCGCCGCCGCCAAGGCGAACGACGACACCATGAACTGGCGACGCTGCACGATCGGGATCGTGCGTTCGGTTTCGGTTCGGTTGTGCATTGCCGGTCTCCCTCGCGTCGAGTGTTCTCTCGAGCACGTATCCACCCAGGTCCATGTGGTTGTCATCGGCGGAGCGGATTTACGCTCCGCCGGTTGGCCGCTGTTCCGCGTACCGGGCTTGCTGCCTCATGCGGCCGGACGTTCGCGAACCGCCGACCCGACAAGACCGGCGGAGCGCAGCGCGTCCGCGATCTCGACGTCCGCGCCCGGATCGAGGGGCAGCAAGGGGGAGCGAACCGTTGCGTGCTCGAGGATTCCCCGCGCGACGAGGCCATGCTTGAGCGCAACGGTCCCTTCCATGTGCGACCCGCGGTGATAGACGGTGCGGGTCACCGGGAGCAGCCGGTCGTGGATGGCGCGTGCCCTCGGGTAATCCTTGGCCTTGCCGGCCGCGATCAGCTCGATCAGCGGCTCGGGCGTAAGACCGCCATACCCCACCAGTGCGCCATCGACATCGAACATCGTGTGCAGCAGATATTCGTCGTGACACGTCAGAATCTGCAGCTCCGGCCGCTCACGGCGGATGACCGGAATCTCCGTGTCCCACCTGCGCATGTTGCGCACGCCGTTCTTCATGGCGAAAACGCCCGGCTGCGCGGCGATGTCGAGCTGGGTGTCGAGGTTGTACGTCGCCTTGGTCGCGTCCGGATACTGGAAGAGGATCAGCGGCAGGCCACTCTCCTGATAGATCGCGCGGTAGCGGTCCTGCGGCGCTCCCTGCTGATAGCCGAAGCGCAGCCAGCCGTGCGACGGGTAGACGAGACCTGCCGTCGCCCCCGCCTTGACCGCCCGCTTGGCCTCCAGCGCGGCGACCTTGGTGCCTTCCAGCGTGATGCCGGCGATGACGGGGATCTTCCCGTCGACCGACTTGACGAAGCTCTGGATGACGGAGGTCTGCTCGTCCGGCGTGAGAAACGTCCCTTCCCCCGCATGGCCGAGAACGACGAGGCCTTTGACGCCCTCGAAGCTGCCGAGCCAGGAGCCGAGTCGTTGTATGGCGGCGTGGTCGACCTCACCGTCGCGGGTGAAGGGGGTAACCGGAGCGGGAACGAGACCTCTGAGATCAAGGGCTTTCATGGCATTTTCCTCCGACGGGGATTGATGGCTGTTGCTAAGGATCGGGAGGTTTGCGCTTGGCGCTGCCGCCGTACCAATCCATGCGGAGGAGTGTACGCAGCGCCTTCCTATATCGGAAGACTCATACGATACATTTCAGATATAATGCTGCGGTATAGCTGGAGGCACCATCTTGAACTTCGCCGCGTGGAAGCTCTTCCTCGACGCCGCTGAGCTTGGGAGCCTCAGCAAGGTGGCCGTGGCATACGGCACGAGCCAACCGCATATCAGCCGCCAGATCAGCGAGTTGGAGCAAGAGTGCGGAGGGCGCCTGTTTCAGCGCACGGGGCGAGGGGTGGTCCTGACCGAGCTGGGGCAGCGAATAGCGCCGCAGATTCGCGCGTGGCTGGCCGGCACCGAGCAGCTTGCCAACGACATTCGCACCTCCGCCGGCACGCCGATCGGCAAGGTACGAATAGGCTGCCTGCCCTCGACGGCGCATCCGCTGGTCAGCACGCTCTACAAGCGACTGAAGGAAAAATACCCGCTCATTCAGCTGGCCGTGCGCGAGGGGCAGGGAGCTCAGCTCGAGACCTGGCTGGAGGACGGCAGTGTCGATCTTGCACTTCTTTATCGAACGAGCGCGTCACCGAACGACGATACTTACCTCGTCGAGACATCAACCTATCTCGTCAGCGCGGCTCGTTGTTCTCTGACGTCTCGGCCGACCGTATCCTTTTCAGCACTGCACAATCTACCGCTCGTGCTGTTTTGTCGCCCGAGCAGTTGGCGCAATCGCCTCGAACAGATCAGCGCCGAGCGCAATGTTTCGCTCAACGTTGTGTTGGAAGCAGATTCGCTCAGCTTGCAAACGCACATCGTCTCAGAAGGAGGCATCTACGCCTTGCTGGGACCCTATGCGATCGCTGCTGCATCAAAGGATTGCCGTCTGCAATCTTCGAAACTGGTCGATCCGGTTGTCACACGCCACATTGCGCTTGCCATGTCGCGTCATGGAAACATGACGCTGGCATGCCGGGCAGTGATGCGCGTTGCGCGCGAGATCGTGAAATCTGGCGCGGCAGGACTAGGTCGCACGTAGTTCGGGTCTGCACCGGATCATAACCGGAAAGGCTCGGATTGGGCGTATGAAGTCCGCTTTTCTCCCGAAGGCCGACACCAGCCTCGAGCAGGGACGGCGTCTGGCAAACCCGGTACGATAAGCCGGCGGCGAGATGCCTCGCCTTCGCCCAGCTTGCATCAATAGGGCTTTCGTTGCGTGTTAATGAGTCGAGGCCCTACGATTCGTGATCGGCGCCATGAGGGACGAGACATTGCCCGGAATGCTGACTCTTCACCTCTCCCCGCGTGCGGGGAGAGGCCGACCTGCGGGCGCTTGCGCGCGCAAGTCGGGTGAGGGGGCGTTGCCATGGGCCTGAGCGTATCGAAACGCCCCCTCACCCGGCTCGCGACCTGCGGTCGCTCGCCACCCTCTCCCCGCAAGCGGGGAGAGGGAAAACCTGCGCCGGCTCAAACTTACGCAAGCGTGTCATGATCCGCCCCTTCCTCACCGAGATCACGCTGTTCCTGCTGCCGTTCGTGCTCTACGTGCTCTATCTGTGGGCGACGAAGGCCGGCGTGCTGCATCCCGATGCCTGGACCATCAAGACCGTGAGCTGGCTCGCCATCGCCGC
>JBARNF010000603.1:0-2534 GCA_049802835.1 Bradyrhizobium sp. | reverse complement strand
GGCACGAGGCGTTGCAATGACCCACGTCACCTTGCGCAGTGAGTTCGAGAGCCTGATCGATCCGTACGCTCCGGTGGCGCAGGTCGCGACCGGCTTCGAGTTCACGGAGGGGCCGATCTGGCATCCGGTCGAGCACTTCCTGCTGTTCTCCGACATGCCGGCTGATGTCCGCCGCCGCTGGGACGCCAAGCGCGGGGTGGTCGAGATGCGGCGGCCCTCGAACAAGTGCAACGGCATGACCTATGATGCCGAACTCAACCTGATCGTCTGCGAGCATGCGACATCGTCGCTGGTGCGCGAGCGTGCCGACGGACGACGTGAGATCCTGGCCTCGCATTTCGACAATCAGGAGCTCAACAGTCCCAATGACGTCTGCGTCCATTCCAGCGGCGCGATCTACTTCTCCGATCCCTGGTATGGTCGCATGCCCGTCTACGGCGTGGAGCGGCCGCGTCAGCTCGGCTTCCAGGGCGTCTACCGCGTGCCCCCTGGCGGCGGTGCGCCGCGATTGCTGGTCGATCGCACGCTGTTCGATCAGCCGAATGGGCTGTGCTTCTCGCCGGACGAGACACTGCTCTATGTCAACGACACCGTGCAGGCGCTGATCCGCGTGTTCGATGTCGGCAGCGATGGTGCGCTGTCGAATGGCCGCATCTTTGCCAGCGGCATCCGCTCCGAGCTGGAGCCCGGCGTACCCGACGGCATGAAATGCGACCAGCGCGGCAACGTCTGGGTGACCGCGCCGGGGGGCGTCTGGGTCTTTGCCTCCTCCGGCGAGCTGCTCGGCAAGGTTCGCGTGCCGGAGCTGGTCGCCAACCTGGCCTGGGGCGGCGCTGATTTTCGCACGCTGTATCTCACCGCCACACATTCGGTCTACGCGATCGCGGCCAAGGTCGGGCCGCGGCACGAGCCGTATATGAGCGCGGGGACGCGAGGGGCTGCGATGGCGGGTTCGGCCCCATCCAGCGCGACATCCGCAAGCGCGCCGTCGGCGCCGATGCTGGCGTCGGGCGACATGCAGCTCGATCCGCGCCGCTGCGCGATGATCATCCAGGATCTGCAGAACGACGTCATCATGGACGGTGGCGCCTTCGCCGACTCCGGCGCGCCTGATCATGCCAGGCAGCAGCGCGTCATTGAGAATGTGCGGCGGCTCGCCGAGGTCGCGCGCGCGCGCGGTGTCGTCATCATCCACGTCTGGTTCGTGGTCGAGCCCGGCGCCCCCGGCGTGACCTTGAACGCGCCGTTGTTCGAGGGGCTGGTCGACAGCAAGGCGATGGTGCGCGGCAGCTGGGGCGCAGCGCCCGTGGCGGGCCTCGAACCGAGGAGCGGGGACTTCGTGGTCGAGAAGATGCGGATGAGCGCCTGGGAAGGCACGCGGCTCGAGACCATCCTCAAGGCCACCGGGCGCGACGTCATCATCAACACGGGGGCCTGGACCAACATGTCGGTCGAGCACACTGCGCGTACCGGCGCGGACAAAGGCTACTTCATGGTGGTGCCGGAGGATTGCTGCTCGACCATGAACGCGGAGTGGCACAATGCGGCGATCAACTTCGCGCTGCAGAACGTTTCCGTCGTGACCAGGGCCGATGCGGTGATCAAGGCGCTGGGGTGAGGCATGCCCAAGCTGTTTCATTTGATGGCCTCGCCACGCGCGGACGCTGAGTCCAGCGCCGGCGCGCGCGCCTTTCTCGACCGCTTCAGGCAGGCGCGGCCGGGCTGGGACATTGACGAGCTGAACCTGTGGCGCGAGCATCTGCCGGAGTTCGACGGCGAGATCCTGCAGGCCAAATATGCCCGCATGGGCGGACGCGCCTTCACCGATAGCCAGCGCGACGCGTTCGCGGTCGCGGAGCGCATGGCGGTACGGCTCGATCTGGCCGAGCGCGTCGTGATCTCGACGCCGATGTGGAATTTCGGCATTCCCTACAAGCTCAAGCATTGGCTCGACATCATCAATCAGCCCGGGCTCACCTTTCGCTTCGATCCCGCGCGCGGCTATCTCCCACTGTTGAAGGATCGTCCGACCCTGGTGATCCTGGCGAGTGGCGGCGATTTTTCGACTGGCATGAGTCGCGGCCGCATGGATATGGCGACGCCATATCTGCGCGAGGCGCTGAGGTTCATGGGCCTTCGTGATAACAAGTTCGTTGCCATCGGACCGACCAGCGGACCGGCCGAGCACGCGAGCGCGGCGCGAGACAGGGCGCACCGGCAGCTCGTGGAGCTGGCCGCTCGGTTCTGACGGGCCGCTCATATCACCGCACATGATGACGCCTATGCAGGAGAGAGCCTTGCGCCGCGCCGTCCGCGCGGGGCATCCTCGTCCGGACTGCCCGCCTGTCTGATGGACCTCCTGTCCTGCGCAAGGATACTGCCGATGCCCACGATCCTGTTCGAGAATGCCTCCCTGCTCGATCCGCTGCAGCCTGATCTGCGCGAGGGCACGCATGTGCTGGTCGAGGACAGCCTGATCAAGGAGGTCTCGGAGAAGCCGCTGCAGACGAGCGCGGACCAGAGGATCGATCTGA
>JBARNF010000602.1:0-12558 GCA_049802835.1 Bradyrhizobium sp. | reverse complement strand
GGCTGATGATGCGATGGACGCATCGGATCGCAGCGTGAGTTGATCGCGCCGACGGACGATCCGGTGCGGACGCGAAAGCGTGTGGTCCTGGCGCCCCGATGCTGGCGCCAAGTCGGCGGGTGATGATGATCCTGCCGGCGACGGTGGCTAACGAGCCGGACACCGGGGAGCGCGCCATAAGTGTTAAAACCATCGCGCAGGGAGGGCCGGGTCGTTCCGGCTGTACCTGTGGTTCCTGCCCCGTGCTTTTTTTTGCACGGGGGCCACGGGCCTCAGCCGAGGCCCGGCCTTCCCTGCGCCCTCTGTTGGAGAGGGCGGACGACTTGGCAAAGCTCGGGCGCGTAGAGGCGTCGCGAGAACGATGGTTGTCGTGTGGCGGTCGACGTCGTGTCGTGCTCACAGCGCACGAACACCAAGGGTCAATAGCGGTGCTCATGACTGCGCCCTCTCCCCTTGTGGGAGAGGGCTACACGAAAGCCAACTCCAAGCTCACTCGGGTGAGGGGTTCGTGCCACATATTCAGGCCTGAGCCCGCGGCTACCCCTCACCCGGTTTCGATGCTTCGCATCGAAACCACCCTCTCCCACAAGGGGAGAGGGTGCACCGAGTCCTTGGCGGCATGGTGCGCCAATTGGGAGTTAGTTAGCGAAATCCGACCCCTACCTGATCGGCGGTGCGTACTGAATTCCGCCGGCGTTCCACAGCTGGTTCATGCCGCGCGGAATCTTCAGCTTGGACTCGCTGCCGACGTTGCGCTCATAGACCTCGCCGTAATTGCCGACGTGACGGATGACACGCGCCACCCAGTCCTTGGACAGGCCGAGGTCCTGGCCATAGGTGCCCTCGTTGCCGACCAGCCGCATCACGTCGGGCTTCGTCGACTTCAGCGCCTCGTCGATGTTCTTGGAGGTGACGCCGAGCTCCTCGGCATTGATCATCGCATACAGCGTCCACTTCACGATCATCATCCAGTCGTCGTCGCGCTGGCGCACGACCGGCGCCAGCGGCTCCTTGGAGATCAAGTCCGGCAGGATGTCGTGATCGCCGGGCTTCGACAGGATCAGGCGCAGCGCATAGAGCTGCGAGACGTCGGCAGTGAAGGTGTCGCATTTGCCGCTGTCATAGGCCTTGATGACGTCGTCGAGCTTCGGAAGCTTCACTTCCTCGTACTTCATGTTGTTGGCGCGGAAGTAGTCGCCGACGTTGAGTGCGTTGGTGGTGGCGTCCTGCACGCAGACCTTGCTGCCGTTGAGATCGAGCGCGGTCTCCAGCTTGCGCGACCGCGGCACCATGAAGCCCTGGCCGTCGTAATAGGCCACTGCAGGGAAATAGAGGTCGTAATTCTGCTCGCGGGCCATCGACCAGGTGGTGTTGCGCGAGAGAATGTCGACCTTGCGGCTCTGCAGCTCCTTGAAGCGCTCATTGGCGTCGAGCGGAACGAACCTCGCCTTGGTCGGATCGTCGAAGATCGCAGCTGCCACCGCGCGGCAGAAGTCGACGTCGAAACCGCTCCAGTTGCCCTTGTCGTCCGGAATCGAGAAGCCGGGCAGGCCGGCGTTGACGCCGCACAGCACTTCGCCGCGGCGGATGGTCCGCTTCAAGGTGCGGGTGTCGTACATCTCGTAGGTGACGGCGAGGGCCGCGACGAGAACGGCGACGGCGAGCCCGATCAGCAGGCCGCCTCGGAAAGTGCGCATGGTCAATCTCTTTCAAAAAACGTCGGGACAAAGCGATGGCTGGAAATCCGGCGGCGCGGGCCGCCGTCACAGTTCCGGCTTCTGCCGCACCACGACCTTGGTGCCGACGGGCACGCGGTCGAACAGGTCGGCAACATCGGTATTCACCAGGCGGAAGCAGCCGGAGGAAATCTTGGTGCCGATGGTCCAGGGCTGGTTGGTGCCGTGGATGCGGTACACGGTGGTGCCCAGGTACATCGCGCGGGCGCCGAGCGGGTTGCCGGGGCCGCCGGCCATGAAGCGCGGCAGATAGGGCTGGCGCTGGATCATCTCCGGCGGCGGCGTCCAGTCCGGCCACTCGGCCTTCTTGGTGATGCTGAGCAGCCCCTGCCACTGGAAGCCGTCACGGCCGACGCCGATGCCGTAGCGGATGGCGCGGCCGCCCGGCTGCACCAGATAGAGATGACGCTCCGAGGTGGAGACGATGATCGTGCCCGGCGGCTCGGTGGTGCGGAAATAGACCACCTGCTTGCGCCATTCGGGGTCGAGCTCGTAGCCGTCATCGGCGACGAGGCCGGGCTGATCACCGGGGTCTTCGGACTGGGCAAAGCCATGCGATGTGGACAGCGCCAGCGCAAAGATGGCGCTGGTGGCCCAGAGCAGGCGACGGAAACTCGGCATTCAAAGCTCTCCTCAACGGACCCCTGCGAAGCTTGCCCAACGAAATCACCCGGCAAATCTCAGGGGCATAACGGCCGCAAAGTCAAGGCGAGGAGGAGGCCGCGCCGTGTTGGCGCGTCATGCGAGCTTCATCCACAGCCGCAACAGGAAGGCGATTGCGCCGACAGTGGCCACGCCGGCAAGCCACAGCGCAGCGAACCAGGCGAGTCGCCTGGCCAGCGACGGGGCGGGCGGCTGAGTGGGCATCAATGATAGCCGCTGTCGTGTCCCACCTTGCCGCGAAACACCCAATAGGCCCAGCCGGTGTAGCCGAGGATCAGCGGCACCAGCACGAGCACGCCGGGCAGCATGAGCAGCTGGCTGCGCTCGGGCGCCGCGGCCTGCCAGATCGTGATGCTCTGCGGCACGACATAGGGATACATGCTGATGCCGAGCCCGGCGTAGGACAACAGGAACAGCATCAGCGCGAGAAAGAACGGCCGGCCGTCGCGCTTCTCGGCGAGGTTCTTCATCAGCAGCACGGTGACCGCGACGACGGCGAGCGGCACCGGCGCGGTGAGAATGACGGCGGGCCAGCTGAACCAGCGTTGGGCATATTGGATGGTGAGCAGCGGTGTCGCCACGCTAACCACGCCGATCGCGAGCAGCATCGCGAACAGCAGAACCCAGCTGATCCGATACGCCTTGTCGCGGAGATCGCCCTCGGTCTTCAGGATCAGCCAGGTGGCGCCGAGCAGCGCATAGCCGACCACCAGCGAGACGCCGGTCAGGATGCTGAACGGCGTCAGCCAGTCCCACCAGCCACCGGCGTAATGGCGTCCTTCGACGTGCACGCCCTGCAGGATGGCGCCGAGCGCGATGCCCTGCGACAGCGTGGCGACCCACGAGCCGCCGGTGAAGGCGATATCCCAGAGATTGCGCTGCGCGCGGGTGCGCCAGCGGAATTCGAAGGCGACGCCGCGGAAGATCAGTCCGATCAGCATCGCGATCAGCGGTGCGTACAGCGCCGGCATCAGGACCGCATAGGCGAGCGGGAAGGCGGCCATCAGGCCGCCGCCGCCGAGCACCAGCCAGGTTTCGTTGCCGTCCCACACCGGTGCTACCGTGTTGGTGATGACGTCGCGGTCCTGCTTGTCCGGAAACAGCGGAAACAGGATGCCGAGCCCGAGATCGAAGCCGTCCATCACGACGTAGATGAACACCGCGAGCGCGATGATGAAGGCCCAGAGCACGGTGAGATCGAACGGGATGGTCATGATCCGACAGCTCCCTGCACGACGCCGGCGGCCGGCGTGATGCCCGCCGTGCGCGTCGGCGTTTCGCTGCCCGGCCCCGGCTCGCCGGCATGCGGCGGCTCGGCCATCAGGCGCAGGATGTAGAGCACGCCAGCGGCGAAAATGATGAAATAGACGATGATGAAGGTGAGCAGCGAGGCCCCCACGGCGGGTGCGGCGAGCGGCGAAACGGAGTCGGCCGTACGCAGCAGCCCATACACGGTAAAGGGCTGGCGGCCGGTCTCGGTCGTGATCCAGCCGGCCATCACGGCGATGAAGCCGGCCGGTCCCATGGCGATCGCGAAACGGTGCAGCAGCCGGTTGAGATACAGCCGCCCGCGCCAGCGCTCCCACAGGCTGAACAGGCCGAGCGCCAGCATCAGGAAGCCGAGGCCGACCATGATGCGGAACGACCAGAAGGTGATTGGCACCGGCGGCCAGTCCTGGCGCGGCACGGTGTCGAGGCCGGCCATCGGCGCGTCGATCGCGTGCTTCAGGATCAGCGAGCCGAATTTGGGAATGCCGAGCGCATATTTCAGCTCGCCCTTGGCCTGGTCGGGCCAGCCGAACAGATACAGCGGTGCGCCGTCCTTGTGGCTCTCGAAATGGCCTTCCATGGCCATGATCTTCACCGGCTGGTGCTCCAGCGTGTTCAGCCCATGCTGGTCGCCGGCGAGGATCTGGATCGGCGCCACCAACGTCGCCATCCACATCGCCATCGAGAACATCACGCGGGGGCCGGGCAGATGCGGGTTGCGCAGCAGATGAAAGGCCCCGACCGCGCCGACCACCAGCGACGTCGTCAGATAGGCCGCCAGCACCATGTGGACCAGCCGGTACGGGAACGACGGATTGAAGATGACCTTGAGCCAGTCGATCGAGACGAACTGGCCGTCGGCATTGACGGCATAGCCCGCCGGCGTCTGCATCCAGGAATTGGCCGAGAGGATCCAGAACGCCGAGATCAGGGTGCCGATCGCGACCATCAGGGTGGCGAGGAAATGCAGCTTGGGTCCAACGCGCTTCAGCCCGAACAGCATGACGCCGAGGAAACCCGCTTCGAGGAAGAAGGCGGTGAGCACCTCATAGGCCATCAGCGGGCCGATCACCGGGCCGACCTTGTCGGAGTAGACCGACCAGTTGGTGCCGAACTGGTACGACATCACGATGCCGGAGACCACGCCCATGCCGAAGGCGATGGCGAAGATCTTCAGCCAGTAATTGAAGACGTTGAGATAGACGTCGCGGCCGGTCCACAGCCACAGCGCCTCCAGCACGGCGAGGTAGGAGGCGAGCCCGATCGAGAAGGCGGGGAAGATGATGTGGAACGTGACCGTGAAGGCGAATTGCGCGCGCGCCAGCTCCACTGCATCCAAACCGAACATGCGCACCGTCCGTCGTCATTGCTGCCGGGCCTGTAGCATAGCCCGATGACGGCAGGATCGCACCGGTGCCCGTCGATATCAAATGGTCAAATCGCCCTACAGAGATGTGACCGTTCGACAAACGACGAAGACCCGGCGGGGGGCATCCGCCGGGTCTTCGGAGCAACTTTGGAAGGTGGAGGTAACCTTGAATTTGCTCGTTCAAAACTGAGATCAGCTGGGGGACTGACGTTCAGTCGATGGAGATGGTCTAGCAGGCGATGTTTTCGAGGTGATTTCGCCGATTGTTTCAATTGTTTCATTCGGCGATTCTGTTGGTGCCGTGGGAACCCGCCGGCACCTCAGCCCCGACGGCAACGATTGGATCTCAGGCGGCGATGCTGTGGACGCCGGCGCCGCGCAAGAGCTCGGCGAGGTGCTTGCGGGCATAGAACATCCGCGTCTTCACCGTGCTCTGCGGGATGCCGATGATGTGGCCGACCTCTTCGACCGACTTCTCATGGTAGTAGATCAGGGTGATGATCTCGCGATGCGCCGGCGACAGCTTGGCGACGCAGGCGCGCAGGATCGCGCTGGTGGTGGAACGCTCGAGCGAGGTCTCCGGCGTGTCGGAGTCGTCGGCGATCTCGCGCACCTCGTCCTGGTCGATGTCCTCGAACCGGCGCTGGCGCAGCGCGGTCAGCGCCTTGAAGCGGGCGATCGACAGCAGCCAGGTCGAAACCTGCGAGCGGCCCTCGAACTGCCTGGCGGTCCGCCAGACGTCCAGGAACACCTGGCTGACGAGGTCCTCGGCAATCGTGGTGTCGCGGACGATGCGCAGGATGAAGCGATAGACCCGCACATTATGGCGTGCATAAAGCGTGTGCATCGCGGTGCGATCGCCATCGGCAATGCTCTCCAGGAGCATGCCGTCCGTGGTCGCCTGGGCCGCGATGATGCCCTGGCTGGCTGCGGAATTGATGGCAACGACGTTTTGCATGGCACTCTCCCGTTCCGCCGCCCCCTTGCGGCGTTTCGACGGGGTGGATTGTTAAGGAGCGCCGGTTTCGGGACGTCTGCACGAAAATGGGAAAATGGTTTCGTCGCAGGGCAGAAGTGTTTCGTCGCACCGCACATCGCGAAACACTCGTGGCGGAATTGTGCCCTATTTCGAAGGGTGGAAAATGATCCGCACGAGCGCCGGCGGCTGAATTGGGGCAGGCAGGCGTTGCTAGGCTTTTTCACCGGCCGGGGAGAACAGGTAGCCGCCACCGCGAATCGTCCGGATCACGGCCGGTTTGGCCGGATCCGGCTCGATCTTGCGCCGGATGCGCATGATCCGCAGATCGACGGCGCGGTCGAACGCCTCGGCGTCGCGGGCGTTGGCCAGCTCGAGAAGCCGTTCGCGCGACAGCACCCGCTTGGGGTTGGCGGCGAACACCTTGAGCAGGCCGAATTCGGACGCCGTCAGCGGGTGCTCGTTGCCTTCGTCGTCCCGCAGCGCCTGGGCATCGAGATCGAGCCATTTGGTGCCGAACCGCACCAGCTGCGGGTCCTTGGCCTTGGCGGCGGCAGGTTCGGCAGCGGCGGCTGCCGCCTTGGCAGGTGCGCTCCGGCGCAGCACGGAACGGATGCGGGCCATCAATTCGCGCAATTCGCACGGCTTGGCGACGTAATCATCGGCCCCGAGCTCGAGCCCCACGACCCGGTCGATCGGACTGGCTGTCGCCGTCAGCATGATGACGGGGATGTTGGTCCGGCCCTTGAGGTCGCGGATGATCGACAATCCGTCCTCCTCGGGCATGTTGAGGTCGAGCACGACGAGATCGGCGGGGCCGGTCTCGATCGCGCTCCGCAGGCTTTTGCCGCCGTCACACAGGGTCACGGTGAAGCCGTGCATCTTGAGGTAATCACCCACCATCTCGCGGGCAGGGGCCTCGTCGTCGACGATGATGATGTGCTGGCTTTGACTCATGACAATTCGGTCGCAGGCAGTGTGATGGTGAACGTCGATCCGGATCCCGGCCCATCGCTCTTGGCCGTCACCTCTCCACCATGCATGTCGACGATGCGTTTGACAATCGACAGGCCAAGCCCGGTCGAGCTCTCGCCGGCCGTGGGCTTGGCCGACAGCCGCTGGAACCGGCCGAACAGGCGGCCGAGATCCTCCGGCGACAGCCCGGCACCCTGGTCGGCGACGCCGATGATCGTGTTGTCGCCATCGTCGGCGACATCGACGGTGATCCTGCCGCCGATCGGACTGTATTTGATGGCATTGCTCAGCAGGTTGTCGATCGCTTCGCGAATTCGGTCGATGTCGCACATGGTGGAAAGATGCGGCGGCGCGGATATCGCAATGACCTGCTGCTTGTTGAGCGCCAGGGGCTGGTTGGCTTCGACCACCTCGTGGACGAGCGCTGCAACGTCGACCGGCTCGCGGCGGATCGTGATGTCGAACGCGTCGGCCATCGCATCGGAGATGAGATGGTCGACCATGGAGGTCAGGCGCTTGGCGGCATCGCGGATGTGTTCGATCTGTGTGGTGACGCCGTCCCGGGAGGCGCCGGTTGCGATCAGCTCGGTCAGCATCTCGGTGCGGCCGAGGATGACGCCGAGCGGATTCTTCAAGTCGTGGGCGACCGTGCCCAGAATTTCGTTCTTGAAGCCGTTGGCACGCTGCAGCCGCAGCCACTGCGCCGACAGCCGCCGGTTGGCCTGCATCAGCGCGCGGGTGCGCTGCGCGACGCGATCCTCGAGCTGGGTGTTGGCCTCGTGCAGCTGCTGATAGAGCAGCACATTGTCGAACGCGATCGACAGCCGGCTGGAGAAGATCTCGACCAGCGAACGATCGGTCTCGGACAGCTGCCGTTCCGCCTGCAGCAGCACCACCACCTCGCGGCCGGAGCCGGTGCGGACATAGAGCACCGTGCGGTGGTCGGCGAATTCGTTCGCACGCTGCCTGAAGGCGGCCTCGACCATGTCGCGCAGGTCGGGGTCGAGCGAACGCGAGGTGGCGGCGCCGGTGAAGCGGCTGTAGCAGCCGGAGCCAGCCAGCACCGAGAAGTCCTCAGCCTGGCTGCCGTCATCGCGTAGCACCAGGATCCCGGCGCAATCGACGTTGAGCAGGGATGCGATCTGGGTCAGCACGCCCTCGGCCAGCCGCTGCATCGACTTGAAATCGTACAGCGTCGAGGCAGCGTCGATGATGATCTCGAGGCCGCGCCGGGTCTGCACCATGCGCTCGAGCTGCTGATAGCTGCGCAGTGCGGCGGTGAGCGAGGTGAAGAGCTTGTCGGCTGTGAGCTCGGTCTTGGCCTTGTAGTCATTGATGTCGTACTGAACGATCACGCGCCGCTCCGGCGCCTGCCCGGGCTGGCCGGTGCGCAGGATGATGCGTACCGTCTCGTTCTTGATCTCGTTGCGGATGAACTCGACGAGCTCGAGACCGGCGACGTCAGTCTCCATGATGACGTCGAGCAGCACGGCGGCGATGTCGGTATGCTCCCGCATCAGGGTGCGCCCTTCGGCCGCCGAATAGGCCGAGAGGATCTCGAGGCCTTGGCCGTTGAGGCTGTAGTCCGAAAGCGCAAAGCGCGTGCCCTCGTGCACCGCATGGTCATCGTCGATGACGGCGATCTTCCATTTCCGGGCCGATTGGTCGTCTTCGTCGAATCCGGTATCCTCGATCAGGTGGAGGACATCGTCCTGTTCGGCCATTGCGTCGTTCCGTCACCTATTGCTGTCTCGGAGCCGCCCTTGGCGATCCGCGGCATGATAATGCGAAAAGTGGTGCCTTGTCCCAGCCGGGACTCCAGCATCATGCGGCCGCCGAGCTGCTGCGTCACGAGATTGTAGACGATATGCAGCCCGAGACCTGTACCGCCCTCGTTGCGGCGCGTGGTGAAGAACGGGTCGAAGGCCTGGCGCTGGACCTCGGGGGTCATTCCCGCCCCGTTATCGGCGAAAATGATCTCGATGTCATCCGCGCCGCGCGGCCGCGCCGTGATCGAGATCGTTCCCGAACGGCCGTCGGCGAAGGCATGGTTGACGGCGTTGAGGAACAAATTGGTCAGGATCTGGCCGTAGAAGCCGGGATAGCCGTCGATCAGCAGCCCCTCGGGGACGTCGACCGAGAGCGTGATCGGGGCACGTTTGAGCACCGGCTTCAGGCTGGTGATGATCTGATCGGTCGCTTCGCTCAGGATGAAGGTCCGCCGTTCGGCATGCGAGCGGTCGACGGCAACCTGCTTGAACGACTGAATGAGCTCGCCGGCGCGCTGCAGGTTGGCGACCAATTGCTCGGACGCATCTCGCGACGAGCGTACGAATTCCTCGAGTTGCGACCGGCGCAGCCCGCCTTCGGGCGACCGCAATGCGGCTTCGAATATCTCGACGCGGCGCGCGAAGCTGGAGGCCACCGTCAGGCTGATGCCGATCGGATTGTTCACCTCATGCGCAACCCCCGCCACCAGCCCTCCGAGCGCTGCGAGCCGCTCGGCGTCGATCAGGTTGCGCTGGGCCGCGTTAAGCTCGAGCAGGGCGCTCTCGGCCTTTTCCTTCGCGGTGCGCAGCTCATCCTCGGTCTTGCGCTTGGCGACTGCGTTTTCGCGGAAGATTTCGACCGCGCGGGCCATCGCGCCGACTTCGTCGCGCGCCTCGGTCCCAACGACCTTGCGGTCGTAGTCGCCCAGGGTGATGGCGCGCATCGAGGCCATGATCTGCTGCAGCGGAAGCCTGATCGACAGCGCGATCAGGACGCCGGCGGAGAGGATGATGCCGAGGAAAACCACCGCGATTGACAGCACGCGGCGGGAGATGTCGCGCAGCGTCCGGTCGAACGTCGTCTGCGCCTTCTGCTCGCGCTGGCGCATCTTCACCGACAGTCCATCGATGGCGCCGATGGTCTCGGCCTGGCTTGCGTCGATGGTATTGCGCAGCAGTTCGGTCCGATTGCTCAGTTGCTCGCTCAACTTGGAAAACCCGTCCCGGAGCGCAGCCGTCCGAGCCGACAGCCGCTGCAAGGCCAGCCGCTGCAGATCATTGTCGGCGAGGCTCGACATCACGGGAATGGTCTTTTCGATCGTCTCGGTGTTGCGGCGCGCGTCCTCGGCGGCGGCGGGCGCGAGCGAGAGATAATAGGAGTTCGCCGCCACCAGCATGGCCGTGAAGGCTTCGCGCGATTTGCCGAGCGACGGCCAGATCTGCGCATCGCGATGGCCGGTCGCGCCTTCGATGACCGAGTAGAGTCCCGCGATGTCGCGGGCTGGACCGAGCACCTCTTCCTCATAGGTCTTCGAGATCGTCGCCTGCAGAGCGCGCAGTTCCCCGAAGCCGTCGAGGAAGCGCACCGTGACCCGCTCGAGCTCCTCCACCGATCCCGACAGCATCGGATCGGTCGAGGCGCGCGTTGTCAGTGTCCCCAGTACGGCTTCGCGGAGCAGCAGGATCTCGGCGAAGAGCTCCGGGCTCGGCTGGTTGATGTAGCGATGAATCAGGTTCTGCAGCCGGCTTGTTTCACTCTCCAGCAGCGCCAGCACCTTGTCGGACTCGCGGACCTGGCGGACGTCGTCCCAGGCCGTGCCCAGCACCTGCGCGCCGTTCCAGATCAGCGCTGCGAGGACGATCACGACGGCCGAGTTCAGGGCGGCAATCGAGAGAATACGCCAGCGGATCGGCACGGCCCGGAGCACACGGACGATCCGCGCCCGGCCCAGCGCCGCCCGACTGAGCGGCCGTTCGGCGGAACCTCGCTGCTCGGATCTGGCCACGATCGCTACCTCGAGCCGGCCGCGAGGAGCCGCAGCCCGCGCAGCTTGGGACGCCCCGTGCGCCTCTCATGCTGCAGTGCAGTCGGCCGCACCGCGGGTTCGCTGGCGAGACTTGGGGAGCAAGTTCTTGAGGAGCAATAGCTTGGGGAGCAGGAGGACGGCGAGCAGCACCGCGCGTCCGCCATAACCCGCCTCGGCACCGGCGTGACGTCCACCCTCGATATCCACGAACGACGGGCGCGGTACACAGGCAACACTTTCCCCTTGATGATGAGGTCGGCCCGGAGACGAAAAGGTTCAACGCTCTCCCGAACAGGTGCTATAAGGCCATTCTGACGCCAAAGCGATACGCGTCAATGGTTTGTTAAGAAGTTGTTGCAGCCCTTGGTTGTTTGTCGGGGCGCCAGATTAATTTCAGTCGGGACCGCAGTTTTCCTTCGTGAATTGAGGATGCCTTCTGGTGACGTTTATTTCGCGTTTTCTGTGGAGCGTCGTCGTCTTTGTCGCCGCCGCAGCAGTAGCACCTGCTCATGCCGCAACCGAGATCATGTGGTGGCACGCGATGTCGGGCGAACTCGGCAAGCAGGTCGACAGGCTCGCGGCCGAGTTCAACGCGTCCCAGCCGGACTATCGCATCGTTCCGACCTACAAGGGCAGCTACACGGAAACGGTCACGGCCGCGATCTTCGCATTCCGGTCGCGGAGCCAGCCGGCGATCGTGCAGGTCAACGAGATCGCAACCGCCACGATGACGGCCGCCAAGGGCGCGATCTATCCCGTCTACGAACTGATGCATGACGAGCAGGAGAGTTTTTCGCCGTCCGCCTTTCTTCCTGCGGTGACCGGCTATTATGCCGATGCCGACGGCAATCTGCTGTCGTTTCCGTTCAACGCGTCCACGCCGATCCTCTATTACAACAAGAGCGAGTTTCGCGCGGCCGGGCTGGACCCCGAGGTTGCGCCGAAGACCTGGCCGGAGCTTGGAAAGGCCGCCAAGCGGCTGCGTGACAGCGGAGTAGCCTGCGGCTTCACCACCTCCTGGCCAGCCTGGATCAACATCGAGAATTTCTCCGCCTTCCACAATCTTCCGATCGCGACCCGCGCCAACGGTTTTGCCGGGCTCGACGCCGTCCTGACCTTCAACAATCCGCACGTCACCCGCCACATCGCTCAGCTGGTGGACTGGCAGAAGAGCAAGCTCTTCGACTATGGCGGTCGCGGTCAGGCCGCCGAGCCGCGTTTCCAGAAGGGCGAGTGCGGCATCTTCATCGGATCGTCGGCCACGCGCGCCGACATCAAGGCGAATTCGAAGTTCGAAATCGGCTACGGCATGTTGCCGTACTGGCCGGACATCGCGGGTGCGCCGCAGAACTCCATCATCGGGGGCGCGACCCTGTGGGTGCTGCGCGACCGTCCTGTCGCGGAATACAAAGGCGTGGCCAAATTCTTTGCCTATCTGTCGCGGCCCGACATCCAGGCTGCCTGGCACCAGAACACGGGCTATCTGCCGATCACCCAGGCGGCGTTCGATCTCACGCGCGCACAAGGGTTCTACGATCGCAACCCGGGAACGGCGATTTCCATCGAGCAGGTGACGCTCCATCCGCCTAAGGAAAACTCGCGCGGCCTGCGGCTCGGCTCGTTCGTGCTGGTCCGCGACGCCATCGAGGATGAGATGGAGCAGGCGTTCGGCGGCCGCAAATCGCCGCAGGCGGCGCTCGATGCTGCCGTCGAACGCGGCAACCGGCTGCTGCGCCAGTTCGAGCGCGCGAGCCCGGACCGCTGATGACGGCGC
>JBARNF010000601.1:0-6251 GCA_049802835.1 Bradyrhizobium sp. | reverse complement strand
TCCGCCTCCAACCTGGAGCGAAGACCTGCCGAAGCTGCAAAAGGAGGAGATAGAGCTCGGTGTGCAAACGCGGGCAGTTTCCGACGAGATCGAGCGACTTGGCGTTGAAGTCGAGTCGATCGTCGTGGACGAACCGGCATTACAGCTGTTCAGCAGAGTGGAACGGATCGCCGACCTGCGAGCCCGTCATATGACAGCCGAGAAGGATATTCCGGACCGGCGGTTGCAACTGCAAGCCGCGGAATTAGCCGCCTCCGGCATCTTGACCCGGATGGAGCGGGACGGGGAAACGGACCCCCGACGCCTCTTGCTCGGCGTTTCAACGGTCGGTCGCCTACGCGAACTGGTCGAATCTCGCTCCGGCGTTGACAGTGCTATCCGAGCGGCCACGACGGAACTTGCTGATGCCCGTCGCCGTCTGGCGGAGGCCGATGAAGCGCTACGCGAGGTGGGAAAGGACAAGGAACCAGAACAAGGCCGGGACAATGCGATCGCCCGATTGACGGCGGCCGTCGCCGCTTCGCGCAACGCCGACCATGGTGCGAGGCGCCGATTGGGGGAAAGAGCCCGCGAAGCGGCGATTGCTACACTGATCGACCAGCTCCGGACGCTACGTCCTTGGCGGGGCGAGGCCGAGGATCTCCTCGGGATGCGGTGCCCTGCTGCGGACGCGATTCGACAGTGGAAGATAGCGCTTGATGATGCACAGCGGGATTTCCGACAGCAGGTTGGCGATGTCGAGCGGCTGACAAGCGAGACACGCCGACTCAAGGCGGAACGCGATGCCATCGCCGGCATGACAGGCATCGTCTCCGACCAAGCGGCTGCCACTATCCGAACCCAGCGGGAGCAGGCGTGGTCAGCGCACCGCCATGATCTCGCGACCACATCAGCCGATGCGTTCGAGCGCGCTCTGCGGCACGACGACATCGTCACGTCGAGCCGCCAGGCGCATATGTCAGACTTGGCGAAACTGCATCAGGCCGGACAATCTCTCACTATTGCAGCAGCTGAGTTGACGCGGGCCCTCGAACTGAGGGACGCAGTCGCCGCGGCCGTGCAGTCAATCCGCGATGAGATCGCTGCTGCTGTTCGCGCGATGGCACCGTCATTTGCCGACGATGTCGCGCTGACGGACGTCGAAGGGTGGCTCGCGCGGCGTGAGAAGGTGCTGGAAATACGAGAGGCTGTTCTTACGGCCGAACGTGACCTACGCGAGGCTAAGGCCGATGAGCAGGAGGCTCATGACCGGTTGAAAGCTGCGCTCGATGGCGTCGGCCTCTCCTATGACCCTGAGTCTGGATTCGAGGCTCTTCTCGGGGGGGCTCAAGGGATCCTTGACCGCGAAGGCGAGACCCGGGCGTTGCGCGCTGCGGCGATCGAGCGAAAACGCGAGCTGCTGCAACGCGAACGCGCCGCGGAACAGGCGTACGCAGACGAGCAGATATGGACCAGGTCCTGGGCTACGGCGTGTAAGGCGTGCTGGCTCGGCGATCGGGCCGAAATACCGACGCTTGCAACCGTGCGCGAAATTCTGTCAGCCGTCGCCGATCTCGCGCCTGCTCTCGAAAAGAAGGTTGGCTTGGTCGATCGCATCGACAAGATGGAGAAGGACCAGACAGCGTTTCGCGATGAAGTTGTTGCCATCTGCAGCGAGATGGCGATTCCGGTCGACTCACGCACAATCCTCGATCTGGCGCAGCGCGTCGGTGACCGTGTTCGCGACGCGGCCACGGATCGCGCACGTCGCGCCAAGGCGACGGATAATCTTGAAGACGCGCGAAAGAGGGAACGGTCGCTTGACGAGACACTGGCGGTTCACGAAGAGCAGAAAAGCAGGATGACATCGTTCTTCGGCGTGTCTTCCCTGGCCGAGGTCGCCGGAAAACTCCTGGACGTTGCCAAACGAAATGAGCTGCAGGGGGATGTCGAAGCTGCGGAGATTGAAATCCGCGAAGCACTACGCCTTTCCGATGTCACTGAAGCCGAACGCATTCTAGATACTGCCGATCGATCTGGGCTGGAGGCCGAGCTTATCGAGTTGAAGGCCCGTTTCGACGACCAAGACAGGCGCTGTCACGAGCTGTTCGCCACGCGAAGCCAGGCGATTGATCAAGTCGAGGCGATCGGAGGGGATTCGAAGGTCGCGGAAATCGAGGAACGTCGCCGCACGGCGCTGCTTGAAATCCAGGATGGTGCTGGACGCTACCTGCAATTCCGTGCAGGAATGATCGCCATGGAGCAGGCGTTGCGCACATATCGTGAGCACCATCGCAGCTCGATGATGACGCGCGCCTCTGCGGCATTTCGAACGGTCAGCCGCGGTAATTACAGCGGACTCGTGGCCCAGCCCGGCAAGGACGGCGAAACCTTGATCGCCGTGTTGGCTGCCGGCGGTTCGAAATCCGCCCACGAATTATCGAAAGGCACACGCTTCCAGCTCTATCTAGCGCTGCGCGTGGCTGGCTACCACGAATTCGTTCGAGCGCGCAGCCCAGTGCCGTTCGTCGCTGACGACATTATGGAGACGTTTGACGATTTTCGAGCCGAAGAAGCATTCAGGCTGTTTGCCGACATGGCAGGCGCAGGACAGGTCATCTACCTGACACATCACAGGCACCTGTGCGACATTGCGAAGAAAGTTTGCCCCGATGCGCGAATACACAAGATCGGAACGGATCAACGATTATAACGACGACAAAACTGGGGTATGGAAATGGCCGAAGTCGGACTCCTGGAATGGGCGGACAAGCAGCATGATTGGATCAGGGACGCTCTTAGAAGACATGTCGCGCAGCCAGGCTTCATCCTAGATGAGGAAAACAAGAGCGCTGTCGCCGCTCGGGTCCGCCATGTGGGCGGATTTGCGTCAGATGAGCCGCCGACGTGCTCGCCGCTCGCCGCAGAGCATTTGAAGGCAAGCAGCTCGAACGAACCGCGTGCGGTGCTCTGCTCGCTTGGTCCTGTCAAGCATCTGAACCGCTTGGCGGAAGAACAGCAATTGCGGTTCGCCACCAATGGCGTCACCGTCATCTACGGCGATAACGGAAGTGGAAAAAGTGGCTATTGCCGGATCGCCAAGAAACTCTGCCGTAGCCTGACGGCTGACGACCTGCTCGGCAACGTATTTGAGCTCGGCGTCAAACCGCCAGCGGAAGTGCTTGTCAGGTTTCTCGAAGAAGGCGCGACGGAGCCGACCCCGATCACCTGGAAGGATGGAACACAACCGCCTGCGCCAATTGCGCGGATCTCCGTTTTCGATTCTGCAAATGCCCGCCTTTATGTCGACAAGCAAAACCGGATCGGATTTCTGCCGGCAGCCATCGCACTTCTCGAACGCCATGGCCTTATCCGCGGTGAGCTGGAGGCAGGATTTCGTGAAGAAATCAAAACTGTAGAGAAAAAACTCAAAACACCACTGCCTGGCGGATACACTGTTGCCGGCGCGGTCGCAAAGCTGCTCGCTCGTCTCGAAATTAAGTCCAAGGAAGCATTGCCTTCCGCCGATGAGATCAGGAAGCTTGCGGCAGTGTCGGAGCAGGAGACGGCGGAGCTTGCCGGTCTTGAACAAGTTCTGGCGAGTGACCCTTCAACGATGGCCGCAAAGCGTCGACGTGCCAAGGCAGCTTTACAGAAGCTCCTGACAGCGTCCAAACAGATCGACGAAGCGCTCTCAGTCATCGCCGTCGAGACCTATCGCGATTTGTATGCGACTGCCGAATCGACAGCGCAGGCCGCCAAACTCGCCGCGTCAGGCGCCTTTGCAGCGATGCCGCTATCCGGCGTCGGACTTTCTCCCTGGCGGCTCATGTTCGACCATGCGCGCGCCTATGCGGCGAGCGTCACCGGCTTTGATGACCAGCATTTGCCGGACCAAGAGGGTGATCATTGTATGCTCTGCCAGGAGCCGATGACGGCGGACGCTGCGGCGCGCGTGCGAGCGTTCAACGATTTCGTTATGGGCGCCGCAAACAAGGCAGCGCTCGCCGCGTCCGTTGCTCACGGTGACGCACTGCGTAAGATCAAAGAGCTTGTCATCGCGACCAGCGATGCAGTCGAGGCCGCGCTGGGCGAATTTGGCGATCTAGCGGCCAAGCGCAAGAAGATGGTGCCGCTAATTGCGGCTTATTGCGCGGCCGCCGGTGAGAGGCGGGATGCAATTGTCGGCATTGCTACGCTGGCCGATTTCACTTTACTCCCTCCACTTGCAGACTCTATCGCAACGAAAGTTCAGGTGGAAGTGGAAGCACTGGAGGCGGAGGCGCTGGCAGACGACCAGGTGGTTGCCAACGATGGCAATCGTGCTGCGGATCGGGCGCGGCGCGACGCGCTCAAGGATCGCAAGAAATTGTCCGACGATCTTGTCGTGGTTCTGGCGCGCCAGGCGGACTTGGAAGAACGTCGCAAGCTTCTCGCATGCTGCGACGTCGTCGAGACCGGTTCGGTGTCGAGGCAGATGACATCGCTCCGGCGTAGCCTCGTCATGGAGAATCTCGAGAAGCGCATCGTGGCCGAGATCGAAGCTCTGGCGCTGACGCACATTCCGTTTGCCGTCAATGATCGAAGCCAGGATGGGCAAAGCTACTTCGAGGTTGGGCTCAACGCGGCCAAAGCGACCCTGAACAGCAAGGTTCTAAGCGAAGGTGAGCAGCGCGCGCTTGCGTTAGCCTGTTTTCTGGCCGAAGTCGGCGGAGATACATCGCGCCAAGGCATGATCATCGACGACCCCGTATCGTCGCTCGATCACGTCCGCATCAGGCGGGTCGCCGCAAGACTTGTGAAGGAGGCGGCCACAGGGCGTCAGATTATCATTTTCACGCATAATCTCCTGTTCTTCAACGAGGTGGTCGATGCCGCAGCCCAAGCCAGTCCGGCGATTCCTCTCGTCCGAAATTATATCAATAAGTCGGAAGCCGCGGGCTTTGGCTTGATCAGCGAGGTCGATGAGCCGTGGATCGCACAGCCCGTCACGAAGCGCATTGACACTCTCAGAGTGCGGCTGAAGGGCTTCGATAGCGTCACGGATCTAACGTCGGACGCATGGCGGCGATCTGCGAAAGACTTCTACACCGATCTTAGGGAGACCTGGGAGAGGCTCGTTGAGGAGGTTCTGCTAGGCAAGGTCGTTGAACGATTTAACAGCGATGTCAAAACACAGAGCCTGCGGATGGTGGTCGTCGAAGATGAAGATCATAAGCAGGTTTATTGGGCGATGAAGCGGGTCTCGGAACGCTCTGGACATGACATGGCAGCTGGCAAAGCGATCCCGGTTCCGACACCATCCGAGATGAAGAATGATCTCGATGTGATTGACCAATACCGTATTGACGCCAACAAACGAAAGAAGGAAGCGCGAAAAGCGGCGGGGCGCGCTGGAACTACCTCCCAAAGCGACGGTGCTGTGAGATTCGTCTTCGACTGTCGATCGTGCCTGTTCAATGCGACAGCTGCCTAGCCGTCGCTCTGGGCGTTGAGCCATCCGACCTGCTCAAGCCAGCCATCTGATGGATACCGATCGTCGCTGGTACTCGCTCTCCTGGGCTTGGATGACCACGGACGACGCGGGCAGCCGCAAGGGCCGCGACCTCTTCCCTTTGGTTATCTTATAGCGCTGCCCGCTCGTTCCTACCTAGATCGCAAAGCTGATCTCGCGTTCCACAAACGAGTAGATCTTCATTGCCCAGCGATACCCGTCATCCAAAGAAGAAGCTTCAAGAAACCTGGATTCGATCGCTGGCCCGCTGGCGGGTGGAAGAACGTTTCGAACCTTCATTTCGACGTCGGCCCGTGCCGCTTCTTCGGGAAGATCGTCTACGTGATGGTAGATCCGGCCAAGCTGCAATCCCAGCCTCAGCATGTTAGCTTCCGCGATCGGAAGTAGCGAGGCACATCGCGCCAATCGACCGGACACGCGCTTTGCCTGTATTTTGATGGGATCCAAATCCGACTGTGCGGTCTTCGGACGTCTGCACCCGTCGATCGTATTCTCGATTTCTTCGACGATGGGGCTCGCATGTTCGTAAGGTATAAGCGCCCGTGTCTTCGTCTTCAGAATTTGCAGATTGCTGAGCAGTTCATCCGAATCGGATTGGGCCATCCAACCGTACTCGCCGTAGATGAGGCGGATATACGCCCAAAGATCTGCACCCTTATACCCGAGTTCGAGGGCGGCGAGCAGCCGGTTCTTGTCGACGTGATCCGGCTTTGGAAGAACCATCTGCGGATAATGCGACTTGAAGACCTGCGGATTG
>JBARNF010000600.1:0-1574 GCA_049802835.1 Bradyrhizobium sp. | reverse complement strand
GTGGTCCGTCGCAGCGCCGGTCGCTGCATCGACGCCCATGCCGACCAGGCCGCCGGCCAGGATGTTGCCGGCAAAGCCGGCCGCGCCCGCCGCAGGGATATCCTTCGTGAGTGTGATCGTCTGGCTTTCGTAGCCGGGCTTGTCGACCGTGACGGCGAGGTCGGCATTGCGCTTGGCGACGAACGAGCAGGGTGTCGTACAGGTCATCGGTGCTTCGAGGCCGGCGATCGTGGCCTCCGCGCCCGAGGGAGTAGAGGCCACGCTAATCGTCTCGGTTGTCCCCCGCGTCACGGACGCGCAACCACCTAACGTGGCGCACAACGCCACGAACGCTACAACTCTCATCTGGTACTGCCCCCTTGGAACCCGGCGGAACTCAAGCGCAACCGGAGCGGGACGGCAAGTGCAATCAGCTTTTTCCGAAGCGTTTTCCGGTTGGGTTTCGCGCGAGTGTGGCTTTTACACCTCCGTTTCGCGAACACCGCGCGCGATCGCCTTCTGCGCGTCGAACTCGGCACGCCGCCTTGCAAGCTCGTCCGGAGCGAGCATGGCCGGGTTGCTGTAGTCGCGCTTCCAGCTGTGATCGTCGCTCCACTGCAGGGAGGACTGCACGGTCGTTCGTGCGGCAGGTGAACCTTCCAGCACACGCAAGGCGAGTTCTAGCGTGAACGCCTGGGACGCGATGTCGTGCGGCCGGCCTGCGGAATTGCCGAGCGGAAAATCGGAGAACAGAAAACGCGGCGCCGCGGCGTGCTCGACGATGTCCTTGGCACAGCCCATCACCACGGTTGGAACGCCGTTGGTTTCGAGATGTCGCGCCACCAGGCTCAAGGTCTGATGGCA
Organism: Bradyrhizobium sp.; assembly: GCA_049802835.1. Taxonomy (GTDB): domain Bacteria; phylum Pseudomonadota; class Alphaproteobacteria; order Rhizobiales; family Xanthobacteraceae; genus Bradyrhizobium. Next base: position 731 of record JBARNF010000600.1, on the reverse strand, counting down.
GACCGGACAGTTCGGCACCAGCACGACGGCATCGACCTGGTCGGCCTGGCAGCGGGCTAGAATCTCCGGCGCGTCGGTCTCGATGGTGACGCGCTGGCTGCGGTTGGTCGGGGCGCCGAAGAAGCGCGGCCCGACCGCGCCGATGCGTCCCTCGCGCGCCAAGCGGATCAGCTGCGGCAGCGGAAACCACGTCCCGGAATCCTCGGCGCTCGTATGCGCGCGATCATAGGCGATGTGAGAGATGCGCAGATCGTGCTGCGCCGACGTATCTCCGTCATAGACGGTGTAGAACTTGGCGCCGCCATTGTATGGCGCGCCTGGACCCTGATCGCCCCTGGTCGGATCGTAGGGCGCAGCCGTCGTGATGATGGTGACGCGCGACTGCGCGAGCGGCTTGCGCAGCGGCTGGAACGGCGCCGTAGTGTAATGCGCCCAGCGATACGGCGTGTCGTAGCCGATGGCGCGATAGTAGTCGCGCGTGCGTTCCATGTAGGACAGCGGCGCGTGGTCGTCGGGCGCGAAGCCGAGGGTATTGTCAGAAGGTACGGTCATCCATCGCGCTCCTGAAGGGATGGCTGATTGCTAGCGGCGTGGTGGTCTGTGTCAAGGCGACGCGCGGTGGAACCTCGCACGGGCTGCGGCTTTGTCTGTTGGCCCATGCCGGCCATTGCACCGCGCTGACGATGTTCCCATGCTTTCCGTTGTTCGCATTGCCTGTCTCGGCCTTGGCC
>JBARNF010000599.1:0-19667 GCA_049802835.1 Bradyrhizobium sp. | reverse complement strand
TCGAGAATCGTCTGCACTGGGTGCTCGACGTTACCTTCGGCGAAGACCAGTCACGGTTGCGAAAGGGGCATGGCGCAAGGAACATGGCCGTTGTCAGACACTTCGCCATCAATCTCCTCCGCACCGTTCAGGATAAGGTAAGCATCAGGCTCCGGCGAAAGCGCGCCGGCTGGGAGCCAGCCTACCTAGCCGTCATCCTCGGCATCATCACGAATTAACCCGGATTCGCAGCCCTGGCTGGCATGGCCGGGCTATTGACATCCGAAGGGCATTCTGCTGTTCTGTTTTTGTTCTGAAGATGGAAATGGAAATGATGGTGTCCGGATCGCTGCGGCAGCTCTTCTGAGACGCCTGTTGTTGCCTGCGCCGTCAGAAAGTCGACGGTCGCGGGAGCTGGCTTTACGTCGCGCGGACGGGTAGCCGAACTGCTGTCGCCTGGCACGTTAGAACGGACGGTGCGAGGGAGGCTCTCAGTGGGACTTAATAGAGGAGGGCTGATCGCCTCGGCCATCTACGTCGTCCACTTCTCGGTGTTCAGCGTCCTCTCCTACTTCGCCGGCCTGAAAGCCAGTGTTCTGCTCGCCGAATTTGCGGTGCTTCCGGCCGGACTGACCCTGAGCTTGCTTTGGTCGCTTCTCGGTCTCCATGATCCGCCATTCGACGCTGAATCATGGATGAACAGCTATCTTCTTTACCTTCCCGTGAGCCTGCTCATCTCCTACATGCTCGGCTGGGCGCTGCATGCCGTCTGGTGCCTTCTCGCCAGATATGTCGCCCCTCGGCTAGACCGGCTGGATGAGCGTTTGATCAGGCGCTTTCACCGCGATTAGCGCTGCGAAGTTGATGTTTCGACTGCTTGGGCGTCAGACAAGAAGCGCAGGTCGGATCAAGGCTGCACGTGCAGTATCAAGCGCGAATTCGGCGCCGTCTGCAATAGTTTCAACTGCAACCATAGACAGAGCGAACGAAAGTTAGCGCCGGAGCGCCAGCGAGGTCGCGAGCGTCACCCACCGAGATCTCGGACGCAAATCGAAGTCCAATGGTGTCCTTCGCGCTTTGCGTGCAGTTCTCCGCGCGATCGCCATTGACAACCGTATGGCGCGTTGTTCATTATTTGTTCCGGGGCGCGCTCCCGCTGGATTTGATCCGCCGGAAATGGCTAAGGGCTATTCCGTTACGTTGGTCGTCGAATCCGCGGCTCCAGTCCATGCGACGGTTCAGATCAATCAACTCCGGCCAAGACCAACATGCAGTTTCTACTCCAGCTTCTAAAGTATAGCTCCGTCACGCTCATTCTCGTCGTTTGGTTTCCGCTACAGTTCGCGGTTGTTTCAGGCCTTCCGCAGCTTGCGCTGGCGGTCGTCGTGACCGGCTATCTGGTTGCAGTCGTCCTGCTTGCTCTGGCGGCAGTATCCGAGCGGGTTGGTGTGAAGCTTATGGCTAGCCTGAATAGGTGGTTCATGGTCATCGCTCCTGCGGCGATGGCGCCGCCCATCCACCTCTATCTGATGCTCGAAACCTATTGGTACGGCACATACTATTATTGCAACGAGTGCGGGTGGGTGCAGTTCTTGGCTCTTCTTGTGAAAAAGCAGCGGGAGAGCCTCCTCGCGTTCCACATGCTCCAGATCGTTGCGGCGGCCGCCGCGTTATACGCCATTCTTCTCCTTTCAAGCCTCTTCATTAAGGTCATGCACAGACGTTCCTAGAGGAATTGGATGACAACCTATTTGCGAAATGCGAAAGATAGAAAGCAGGCGCTTCTCGAAGATGCGCCAGATACCAAATTCGAATTCGAAAGCCAGAAATTCTCTGACATTCCGAGAGAAAAGCGGCCTGCTATCAATAATTTTTTGCAGAACCACAGGTATGGAGCTCAGGAAGTCAGGAAATACGATGCGTTGATCGAGGAGGCCGCCAAGCGCCATGGGGTGGATCCTGACCTCGTGAGAGCCGTGATCTACACGGAGGTCTCCAGAGGAGGAGAATACGGTTATCCGGCGGAGGCTGTAGGCCGGACGATGAGGTCGTTGTTTGCACTCGACCACGACGTGATTGCCCATACGATCCTGCCAGGCAACATCGATTCCAGTTGGCAGAAGCTCATTCCCGGATCCAACGTTCACGACCCGCGATACAATATCGAGCTGACCACGAAGCTGCTTGCCGGGATCGCGAAGCGGCTGGACGATCCCAGCGTCGAAAACGTCTATTCTCTCTACAACGGCCTGTCGCACGATCGAACGTATGTGAACAAGCAGATCAAGTCGACACCTTACTATGCCAAACGTGCGTTCGAGGATAAGGCCTGGGAGAAAGACGAATGGTCCGCGCCCGATGTGGCCGATGAGCCTCTGGAGAGCGGACGGGCAATCCCGGGCAAGCAGGTAGGTCCCGCTGGATCGCAGGCACCATCGATTGCTCATGATGTTCCCGCCTGGTTCGACGACCGCTTCGGCCGTTGGTTCCCTGGGACCAGTGCCGCCGAGGTACCGCAATCGCCGCTCTTGCGTGAGCTCGCGCGACGCAGAAATGCGGAGGCGGCTAGCGCTCAGCCGTTTCTGTCGGAGTCGTCACCGCCGTCTCTCCTGTTTCCGAGCGGGCCGGGAGAGCCGTCGAACCCGGCCGACGTCGCCGCGAGAGGAGGCGCCGCCGATCCGGTCAGGTCTCCCATCCGCATTCTGCGCTCCCGTCGTGCAGATCAGATGCCGGCAGCAGCAATCGCTGGACCGCGCGGGACTGCGCCCAATCAGCTGCCCGTCATGGACCAAGTGCCATCGTTCGATGACCGGTTCGGAAGCTGGGCATCGGCGGGCAATGTCGCCGCGCCGCTCTCGCCCTATCAGCAATTCTCGCCGATCCCGGAGTCCGCAGGTTCACTCGGTGTGCTCGCCGGCGAGGCAATGCCGGACTATCCATTCGAACTTCTGGCGTATGGAGAGTCGACGCCCGGTCTGGAAGAATGGGCCGGGCTTCGAGCACGGCGTTCGCCATGGGATCCGACGCGCTGATTGCTGCAACTTTGAACAGGCATTGCCGGGATCGCTCCGAACAGATTGATCCCGCCAATGACGCTCGTCAGCGCCGGCAGTTACCGGCGTATCTCTTTGAACTCAACATGCCAACGATACGGTCCTCATCATGCCGAAAATGTCGAACTCCGACCTCAAGACGATGCTCGCTGCCGAGAAGGCCGATGCGCTGGCCGCCATCTCGGCGGCGCGCCTGGCGGAAGAGCGTGCCGACGCCATGGACTATTATCTCGGCAACATGAAGAAGGACATGCCGGCGCAGGAGGGGCGCTCACGCGCCGTCTCGACCGATGTCGCCGACACGGTGGAAGGCCTGATGCCGCATTTGATGGACATCTTCGCGGGGTCCGACGAGGTCGTACGGTTCGAGCCGGTCGGTCCGGAGGACGAGGCGGCCGCGGCGCAGGAGACGGACTATGTCAATCATGTCTTCATGCAGCAGAACCCCGGCTTCATGATCTTGTATTCCTTCATCAAGGATGCGCTGCTGTCGAAGGTCGGCGTCGTCAAGGTGTGGTGGGAGGAGCGCGAGGAGGAAAGCCGCGAGACGTACTACGATCTGACCGAGGATCAGTTCGCATTGTTGGCGCAGTCCGTCATGGAGTCCGAAGGCGCAATGAGGATTGTGGCGCATACGATGCGCGGGGTGGAAAGCGGGCCGAGGTCGTTGTCGGGGGAGTTCCGGTCGGCTGCAGGCGGGAATGCGCATTGACCGCCGTCGTTGAGGATCGGCTCTATTCTTTCGACCAGATATAAGCACGACAGGAATCCGAACGATCCAGTACAAATGGCCGTCGACAACGCGACCATGACGATAGCGACGGTAATTGTCGATGGAAATGGGCCTCCTCGGCCGAGGCAGTTGCGCTCGGAGTAAATGGAGATCCAAGCGACTTGAACGTGCGAGATGAGGATCAGATGGCTGCCATATTTTTTGTGCTCGCTGGATTTCTTTTGTTTGTTTCAGGAATCCGCCTGCATTTTGTTTATCGCTCGATCGTCGGCTCTCTGCCCCCACAGTTTCAGGACGACTGGACGTCGCGCTACGCATTCTCCGTTTATGCATTGGAGCCGACGACACCCATTGAGGTTCAGGCCGAGTACGTCAAAGCCATGGGCGTATCGTGCGGAGCCTGCCTGGCTTTGACGCTCGGTTTCTTTGCTGCGGGCAATGCCGTGTTCGGTTGTTTGGTGCTGCTCGTCTTCGTCGTCGGGGTCTATCGCGCGGTCGACGGGTGGAGAACCTACAAATCGAATCTCGACCGCCCATTGAATCATGTCGAGGAGGAAGATGTATGACCAAGGGAACTTACGGCGGCGGGACATTCGGAATCCCTTGGCTCGGCGGCCTCGGCGGAGGGCTTTACATCGACAATCATGGGCGCGTCTACCCCCAGCTCTATGCCGGCACACCGGGCGCCAGCCTCTCGGCGGGTTACACAGACGACCTCGAAGGACTGCTGACGGGACCTTCCATTTCGGGAAGCCCAGGCGTCGGATCGGTCCGTCTCAACGGCGGATTTAGTGGAAGCGCATCCGGCTTTGGAATAGGAACGCCAGGCGTGGGCGTGACTCACGGGTTCGGGCCGCTCGAAATGTCCCAAGACTTTTCGCGCCCGTGGGCAAAGACGCATGTTCGCGATGGGGCTGCGTTGGCTGGAGTGCCCAGCCGTTACAACGTTTGGGAATATGGCTTTCCCAATCCTCAGGACGGGGCCGCGGCGGATCGTGACGGGCATTCGACGGGCACGGACGACACAAGCCCAAGCAGGGGCGCATCAAGCCGTTCGCCGGAAACGTCCGTGTTCGACACGGGCCGGACGCGCGTTCCTTATTCGTATGCAGGCGGTTTACCCGGTCCGACCACACCTGTGTTCGGAAACAATTCGTTCGATCCAGCGCAGTCCCAGCCGCCTGCAGGTGGCCTGCTCGGTCTTATTCAGGACTACATGCGCACCAGGTAGTGCTAGCGCACGGGACGACGAACTGCCAGCTGTCCGATCAATTTGTATCTGAGATGCGCGCGGATTCGGACCCGGTCACGCCTTGGCGCTTGCATATCTTGTCATTCCTGCTCTCGTTCTAGACGAGTCCATTCTCCTGACCATGTCCCTGCCGCGGCGCCGCTGCAACCGGCGCCGGCACCGATCACGCACGACGTCACCATCGTCACCACGTGAAAATCTGCTCAGGCGCGGATGATGGGGGGCGCCGCAGGAGTTCGGGATCGAACGCGGTGCGCGCTCGATCGGTAACTGCAACGACTGCTTCCACGAGATCGTCACCAAGACGGAGGCGCAGCTGATCGCCGAAGGATTTGACGCTGCGTAGATGGGAGACAGAGCATCGAACCGTTGATGATGTTATTTATTTGTTCTATTTGGAGATGAGAGGGCGGGAGCCGGCTTGCAAGGATGATTGGAGAAAGCGGCTCCAGCAGTCCGAGCGAAGATGTAGCTGCATGCCCCGGCTGCCTGGCTCGGCGTTGTCGTCGGGAGATCGTCGTGTTTCGATTTGGAAGGTGGATCGCTGTCCTCGCCGTTTTCGTGGCGCTGGTGCCGGTCGTCAGTCTGGGCCTCCAGATTGTGCGCGACGATTGGGCGTTCCGCCGGGCGGATATCACAGACGAGCTGGTTCGGCGTGGCCGGTACGATCCTGCTGAGCAGTTTTCGTTTGAACGGGCATGCACCCACTCGGTCGGCGAACACGGCGATTCCGATCTGCAGACACGCGGGTACACACGTGTCGATCCAACCACGGCCCAGGATCCCGACATGTATTGGCCGCTCGTTCTGATCAATGACACGGCCAAGACCTATCGCATCCTCTACGGCAGGGAGGTTGAGGTCATGGCGCCCGGATGGGTCTGCAACGCGCGTATCACGCTGATGATCGAAACAGCCGATGGGCGCGCGAGAGCTTACGTTGCCGAAGCACGAAGTCACTAAGGATTGTCATGACGGACCCGATTTTCAGTTTTCAGGACTATTTGAACGGGATGAGCTCGGCGAGTGAGCGCCTCGCTGACGCCAATGCTCTGCATGGATATGACCCCGTTCTTCGCGATTCCGCGGACAAGCCGCTTGAGCTCGGAGCGGCGAGCGTCAATGCCATTGCCCATGCATTGACGAGTGCCTACCTGGCCTACGATCACTCGCCGACCGAAGCGGCCGCGCTAGGTTTGGCGCGTGAGCTGAAATCCTACTTCGGACGGCAGCCGCCGGAGGCCTGGGACACGTTCAAAGACCTTTATAACAATCAGGTTGGACGCAACATCGCCGGCTACGCCAAGAAGAATGGCCTGTCGCGCGAAGTGATTCAGGACCTCATTCTGGATGCCCTTAGCTCCGGCAGACTGATTGCCACCCGCCAGGATCCGCGGATCGCATCATCATTCAACGGCAATCCTCTGAAGTTCACTCCGCCGAGCGGCACAGCGGCTCCTTGGGCGGCCCCGTCGCCCGGCTTCTCCGATTTTGCCGCGACGATCACCAGAGTGCCGGTCCCTCCGGCTGCGGCGCCGCGCGTCCATTCGGCCCCGGGAAAGAGGGGGGCCGTTGATCCCGGCGACGGCCGGCCTGGTCACACTTACGCTCAGCAGGGCGATGATGCGTCGTCTTACGGGCGCTTGGTTGGAACTGGATTGGCTGGCTCTCGACCGCTTGACGCCGACGCAGGATCTTCCGGTGGACGTCCTGGTTTGATCGCCTCAATCGGCGGCCGCGACCCGTCTGATCCGTCGCGGTTCCAAGCGCCCGCTGGCGGTCTGCTGGGTCTGATCCAGGAGTACATGCGCAATCAGACAGAAGCGAGCGGACAGCGCTGATCGCTTCAGCACACGCGCAACGTTTTGTTTCCATCCTGTGAAGGTCCATCCTCATGAGCATGTCCCTGCCGTCGGTGCCGTTGCAACCGGTGCCGGCACCGATCACGCACGACGTTACCATCGTCACCACGCGAAAGCTCGCCCAGGCGCGGGTGATGGGGGTGCCGCCGGAGGAGTTCGGCATCGAACGCGGCGCGCGCGCGATCCGCGACTGCAACTACTGCTTCCACGAGATCGTCACCAAGACAGAGGCGCAGCTGATCGCGGAAGGGTTTGACACTGCGCAGGTCAGGTCGCTCGGCGACTATACCGGGACGACCCGCGTCGAGACGTTGGCGCGCGACACCGTCGACGAGCATTCGCGTGCGTCGTCGAGTGCGGCGAACTCGGGCACCAGGCTGGTGCGCATCACCGAGCACTACGTGCGGATGGACTACGAGGGCGAGGGCCGGCCGTGCCTGTACCAGATCATCACCGGCGGCGACCAAAGCGAGATCCTGCGCAAGGACGGCCAGGACTGCATCACACCGTTCGACGCGATCCTGTTCGCGGCGACCACGCCGGTGCCGATGACGCACCGCTTCTTCGGCCGCTCGATCGCCGATCTCGTGATGCCGCTGCAGCGCGAGAAGACCGCGCTGAAGCGCGGCGCACTGGACAATCTCTATCTGCACAACAATCCGCGTGTGGAGGTGGCCGAGGCCAACGCCGGGCCCAACACGCTCGACGATCTCCTGGTCTCGCGCCCCGGTGGTGTTGTCCGGACCAAGACCGCGGGCGGCCTGAACTGGCAGGTGGTGCCTGACATCACGAGCTCGATCTATCCGATGCTGCAATACATCGATGCCGAGCTTGAGAGCCGCTCCGGGCTGTCGAAACAGGCGCAGGGCATCGACGCCAATGCGCTGCAGAACCAGTCGGCGACGGCGGTTGCGCAGGTGTTCTCCGCCTCGCAAATGCGCATCAAGCTGATCGCGCGGATCATGGCGGAAGGTGTCCGCGACATGTTCGGCCTGCTGCATGGTACGATCCGCAAGCACGGCCAGCAACGCCAGACGGTGCGGCTGCGCAACGCCTGGGTCCAGGTCGATCCGCGCAGTTGGAAAACGCGCGACGACATGACGATCGAGGTCGGGCTCGGCTCCGGCGGCAAGGCGCAGCAATTCGCGCAGACCATGGCGATCGCCAACGTCCAGAAGGAGCTGGCGATGGCCGGCAAGGTCAATCTGGTCGGCGACCGCGAACTCTACAACACGGCAGCCGAGCTGACGAGGATCATGGGCCACAAGAATCCGGGCCGGTTCTTCAACGATCCAGCGGCAACGGATCCGCAGACCGGCCGGCTCTTGCGTCCGCCACCGGCGCCGTCGCAACCGCCGCCCGATCCGAAGCTGCTCGCGGCGCAGGCGCGCGTGCAGACGGAGCAGGCGATCGCCGCCCACAAGGCGCAGCTTGCCCAGCAGCAGGCGCACAACGATATGCTCCATCAGCAGGTCAAGATGCAGGCTGAGATCGAGCTCGCGAAGATCAAGGCCGGCCTCGATGCCAAGATTGCGCTGCTCGACTCGCACCTCAAGACACTGGGGGAGGCGCAGAAGAGGGCGCAAGCGCACGCTGCGCATGAGATGAAGATCGCCGAAGCGGCACTCAACCTCGCCGCAAGGTCGGATCGGTCTGACAACGGGGCGCATGACAAGATGGAGCGGCGCGATGACTGACGAGAGCCTCCTGCAACAGACCGCCGTGCGCGGCACCCGCGCCAAGGCGCTGCTGGATGATGAGCTGCTCGCTGGCGCGTTCGATGCGCTCGAGGCGAGCTACAGCTCGGCCTGGCGCCAGACGCTGATCGATGACGTCGCCGGCCGCGAGAAGCTGTTCCTTGCCATCAACATCGTCGGCAAGGTGCGCGACCATCTCGGAGCGATCGTCGCGCATGGCAAGCTGGCGCAGGCGGAGCTGAAGGAGCTGGCACAGACGGCGGAGCGCCGGAGGCGCTTCGGCGTGCTCTGAGCCTGTTTGGCGCCAGGAGAAACAACCCAAAGCTGTGTATTGACATGTTCTTCTTTTGTTCTAATCTAGGAGACATTCCGGCGCTTGATGAGGGTGACCAGTGGACACTCATCAAGCGTGCATGTCGCAGGTCTTGAACTTGAGTTTTGTAACATGAGGTCTCTCGCAATGCCGGCGACGAACCAGCCTAGGCAAGGCTTCATGTTTATTCCAGCGGCAAGACGCACTCAGGCGCGAGGCCTCTTGGATCCGCCGCCCCTGAGTGAGCTCGCAGTCAGGCTTGCCAGCGCGATACGCCGGCTGTTTGGTATCGCTTGCATCTTGCTGTTCGGCTCGCTGTTCAATTCATCCCTCGCGAAGAATGCTCCAATCGGACTGAGCCTCGTCTGGAGTGCATCTCTGCCGGGCATCCCCCAGCTCTGCTACGAGACAGAACCAGTCGTCGTTTATATGGAGTATGACTCTGCCCGGAAGTCGACCTCGATCTTTAAGAGCACCTTGAGGGGTGAGGAGCATCTTCTCGCCGAAGTCCCCGGCAATGCGAACGCGAGATCGCTGTCGTGCTCGCAGGATGGTCGAACCATTGCGGCCTACGACTCGAGCCAGCCGATGCTCTTCCTGTTGCGAGACGCACGACTGGCGATGTATCGGCTGTCTCGCTATCGACCGTTCGCGAGGTTGGGGCGGTATTCTCTCCTGGCGCCGCACGGACGGAGCATTACGCTTCCGGAGAGGCCGATCCTGGTCAGCGGGCCGGATCTCATGAAGGACATCTCGGTTTTCCCGGACGAACGACACAACGTGTTCTTCATGGAGGGGCACGTCTACGTCGATGATGCAACCGTAATCCAGAAATACGTTCACGCGGATGACGGCTGGAACAAGCAAGGCTCTGGAATCGAACTGCCAAAGGGATTCGGCTCGACGGAGATCGTCCGTTGTGGCGATCATGAAGTTGCGTCGCTGGTTGGTGTCGAGACGTCGCGTTACATGGCTCTCGATGATGGCTCTCGCGCGAAGGACTGGCTGGCGCAGATCGGTGTCCGGAAGCTGTTTCGGAAGTACAACGAACCGTTCCTGATCAGCGGTGACTATGGCGTGTGCGGTTTTCCGCTGCTCGATCACCAGCACTGGCACACCACCATCGGGATCGCCAGGATCAATCGCGCCGGTGTGCAGACGTTCTCGCTGCCATATCCTGAGTTCGAGATCGCCAACGACAACTTGTTGTTCAGCAAGGACGGCTGCTACCTGCTGATTCAAGGAACATGGCCAGGCGGGGAAGTCTCCGGAAACACCCATCTTCTGGCCGTTCAATCTCCAGAATGCAAGCGGTGAGGGGCGATCATGCCACGATATAATTATCCCGGTTATGGACAAAGGGGTGACGATTGGTTGACGAAGCGCCCCGGCACCAAAGGAGGCTATCACGGGGGCACGGATAATCCGGCCAAACCAGATACTCCTGTGTATTCCGAATATGGCGGAAAGATCTTCAGAAGCGGTGTGATCGCTGGATATGGGCGATCGGTGATCGTCGAGTCGATCGCGCCCGACGGGACGCCGTTCTACGCTCTCTATGGCCATCTAGGGCCGGGTGAACTGCCGGCGCCGGGCGCCGAGATCGTAGCAGGAAGGCCGATCCCTGGTGCGGTGATCGGAACCAAGGACTATGTGAGGTCAATGGGCGGTCTCTCCACCGGCCCTCACCTGCATCGAGAGATCATTTCCGGAAACATTCTTCTCAACAAAGAAGGTCCCCTGGGGATATACTCGAGCAAGGTCGAGCACAGAGCCGATCCGGACACGTTCGACATCAACCACCCATTTTTCCCCTATGAGCGGCCAGGCCAAGGATCGTCGTCACAACCAAAGCCGGGGAGCGATGAATCGAAACAGCTGCCTGGGACTGACAGAATTATCATCTCGCCTCCCATCGTCCCGTCGGTACCCTTGCCTGTGCCGGGCATGCCAATTCCTGGTGCAGAGGGGCCGACTTCCGTCGGTGGCCCGGGCGGACCTCAGCCGGTGGTGCCACCGCCTTCGCCGCCAGCGTCGCCGAGAGATCCTCGCAGGAGCGGCGGCGTCCTGGGGCCACTGAAGCTCGGTTCTCAACCCCCGCCGGCCGCAGATATCCTTGCGCATCGGGCCGACAGTTTGCAGGTTGGGCCGCAAGCCGTAAGCTACTTGGCTATGCCGTTCTCGTTCCCGGAAGCAGAGGAAGGGAAGAGGGTGATCGACAAGCTCGGCGGTCTTTCACGGCCAAGTGGTCTCATCGATCCGTCGCCGGAAGAATCCCCGCGGCAGACGTATCCGGTAAGGCGGCTCATAAGCCGCATCGCGCGACAGTGAGGCAGCGGTGTTGCTCCGAGTGCGACGACGACCACGCCCGGAAAAGCGGAGATTGATGTCGGTGTCGATGGCTCCTACATCTCAATCGACACCGCAGGATCGGTTCGGGCCAACAGCATCGATCGAGGGGGTATCTGATCGCCAAGGTCGAGGATCGATCCTTCGGTCCCGGCGAAATCCAACGAGAGTCGTTGAGAGTTGCGCGTCCGTCATTCTCGGCCTGCTTCTTCTATTCGTGCCACAGCGTCTGGCGGCCCAACCCGTGCCGGATGTGGAGGCCTATCATCGCGCCGTGGACTATTGTCGCAGCGACGTGCCGCGACCCACGGCGATCAGCCCTGACCGGACGATCGCCTGCTTCAGCGGCCCGGAGGGCGTTGATGTCGACGCGTCTGTCGTGAGCCAGATTGCGGATAACGGGCTCTTCGTCGTGCGCGGCTTTGGCGGCAAATCCCAGTCGGCGATGAGCGTCTCCGAGCTGCTGCGCAGCCGCAACGCCACGGTGGTGGTGTTCGACACCTGTGTCTTCTCCTGTGCCGATTATTACTTCGTGGCGTCGGCGAGAACCTATGTCGTAAGGGGTACGATCGTGCAATGGCAGCACGTTTTGGAGCATTGCCATGTCACGTTCCGCGTGCCGCGCGATTCGAGCATTCCAAAACTGTGGCGCGCGGAGTGTCCGAAAGGCAAGGAATGGTCTCTTGCCTATGCGACCGATTCGCCGGTGTTGCTGCGCTTCTACCAGGACAGAGTCATCGATCCGTTTTTCTTGCCGCTGCCTGACAGTGAATACGTCCGAAAGCGCTTGAAGTGGCTCTACGATCAGACCGGTCGATTCCCGGGCATCGGATGGATGTTGAGCCCGGCCTCGCTCAAGCGGATTTTCAAGGCCGACATCATTTACGAGGCCTATCCCCAATCGCAGGACGAAGCGACCGCATTGGTCAACCGGTTCGGCGCGCGCGACGTGATCTATGACCCGTGATCGTCAACCTCATGGAAGTATTTTCAACACAGCATTTTTTAGGAGTAGAATAATGAGAGACAAAGCTTCATTGCATTCCGTGCCGATCGTTCCCAATCCGAATTTTGCTGGCGACCTCCGCGGATATCGCCAGAAGTGGACCGTGCCGAGCGTCGAGGATCTCGCCAGAAACCGGCCGCCCCTCTATCTTCCCGATGAGGATCCGGCTCACGACAATCCCGATAATTCGCCATGGAAGCCGAATTATCGGAATGAGATGCCGCGCTCACCTGATCCGCGGTCGTCGATGCCAGGACCAGCCTCCGATTGGCAGGCCGCACCCGATTCATCATCTGCTCTGGCGGCACTGATGGCGCTTGCGGCGCCTGGCAATGGTTTGGCAGCAAACGGCGCGCGCGGGGGAGGGGCGGGTGCGTCGGTCTCGCGCCCGGCGGGCCCGGCCGTTCTGTTCGGCCTCGGCGCTTTGCCGCAGGCGGTCGGCCCCGGCGACCAGACCGGAAGCGGCGGTCTGCTCGACCTGCTGGCCAGGCTCATGGCTACCAATCCTGACGATCAATCCTCTCCAAGGTGAATCAAGGGGCGATGTCAGGTGCGCTGCCCATCTAGCATCTTCGCTATTGGACGCCGGTCGCTCGCCATGGCGATTGTCCTGGGCGCCGTATTCACCAGCAAGAGCGACGCGCAGCAACCAGAGAACGATTGGGACCTGTACCATCTTGCGGTGGAGTATTGCCGAGGCCCGTTGCAGCGCCCGATTGCGTCCGGGCCCGACCGGCGCATCGTCTGCTTCGACGGCTGGATCGACGACGGCATGGATCTCTCTGCCATCAGCGATCTCCAGGACAATGGTCTCTTCGTCGTCAGGAGCTTCGGAGGGCATGGCGCGACGGCCATTGCGTTGTCGCGGCTGCTGCAGGAGCGCCACGCGACGGTTGTCGTCTACGACTATTGTCTCGCTGCCTGCGCGAGCTTTCTGCTGATCGCCTCGGACCATGCGTATGTGACATCCAACTCGATCGTCGCATGGCGTGTGCTGGATGATCGTCGGACGGAGTGCATATCGGTGGGGGAAACCAACGACCGGCGCGGCAAGCGACTCCGCCGTACATCCTGTCCCGAAGCCTCCTCGGAACAAAAAGGAAAGGTCGACACGGCCATCAGGCTGGAGCGCGACTTCTACGCGAAGAGAACAGTCGATCCGAACTTCGGGGGGCCACCGGACAGTACGTACACCAGGCGAACGATCAAGAACATCTACGATCAGCTCGGCATATATCCGATGATCGCGTGGACCCCCAAATCCCAGATATCACGTCTTCTTCAAGACCCGAGATCATCTACGAAGCCTACCCCGGAAATCAGGAAGAAGTCGACGCGTTGGCGGCGAAGCATCGCCTCGGGAAGGTGATTTATGATCCTTGAGGGGCGTCTGCGAGGTTGATGTCAGAGATGCGCAGAACACGGTGCTGGCCGGCTTAAAGTCCATACCCCCCCGGAGAGCATGCTCACGAGTCGGAAAAATGGAGACTTGGCTGTGAATCGCCTCATACGACGATGGCGTGCCGTCTTTGTGATAGACGCCATTCTCAAACTTCTGCTGCTGTACGGCGGTTTCGTTCTCTTATCGCTCGGTACCATTATCGTGGCTGGAATCGAGCCTGTTATTCACTTGGCGATCCTTGCCGCTGCCTTGGCGGCCTTGAACGTCATGTTCCTGATGCTGGGATCGAGGATTGTTGCCTCGTTTCGCTGTCAAAGTTTGACGCGTCATCCTGCATTGCAGGTTACGGCCGTTGCGATCTGTGCAACTGCAATGTTCGACCCAGTATTGTCGGTCATGTTCTCGCTGAGAGGTGATTTCGCCTGGGGGATCGACATCGGTCTATTTTTCTCAGCAACAAATCTCGTCTCGATTTTGATCGTCCTTGTCTTCGACGGAATGTCGAGGCTCTTTTGTCCAAAGGCTGGACGTTGATCGAGTCTTGTCGAACGTCATCAATTCATGCGTCTCAATTGCGCTTGAGAAAGGAAATCCAATGGACCCGACTATGCAGTCTCCAAGAGCCGTGCACTTGCCCATTGGCACAGGGATCGACATTCCCATCCCCACCGGTCCCCATTCTTACAGGACTAGAACTTAGGTTGGCCGGGCTTCGGACGGGGTCACGCCGACGCAAGCGATGCAAGCCCTCTTGAGGCACGCGACTCCCTTTCAGAGCCGCGTCGCGGAGGACGGAAAGACAACCGAAATCCCGATTCTTGGAGCTGTCCGGCACCGGGTTGATCCCGAGCGAAGAACGGTGGTGAACACGACAGAGCCGGGTCATTGGCTCGATCCAGGCAACGTCCATCGATCAATCGTGCAGGACGGCGACGACATCTACGTCCAATCCGACGGATACGGGACAGGAACTTTTCCAGAGATAAATGCGCGTCTCGCCAAGTTGTTGTGGCCGTATGTTGACGACGATATTCGTCGCGAATTGATGTTGCATCATAATGCGCAAAATCATGTTTTCGGCTTCAGATCTCCAGACGAAATGAGCGGCACCGGCGCAGAGAATGCGGGCGCTGGGACGCAAACTCGCGAGTCCACAGCGGCACCTCGAGCGCGATCGGTGTTCGAGACCGGAGCTGCACCGTTTATTCCAAGTCCCTCGATGTCTATGGGCCAGTCCGGAACCACCGCATCGTGGCCTTCCGATAGTTCAGGTCCGGGTGTGAGCGGGACAACCTTCCAAGATCGCTTCTTTCCAGCAACCTCGCCGCCACCGGGCGGTTTGCCAGGCCTGCTCGCGTCGGTCGCTGGGATTGATCCTGCAAATCCGTTCTTGCCCGTGCCACCTGTCGACAAGGTGTCGACGAGACGATTGATCGGCCGCTTGGTCGAGTAAGTAGTGCGTCCCGACGGGGCGACGTTCATCGATATGCGCGGTCAGCTCAAACAATGTCCATTGACACGTCGGGCAAATCACCTTCATAAAGGCAATATCGCAAGACTTACATGAAGCCCGCGCCGGACACTCCGTCGCGGGCTTTTTCGTGAGCCGTGACGGTGTCCCGCTCTCGACGAACACGCCGCACGTCTTGATCTCGCCGCTGAGAAGGTGGCTGGTCTGAGACACGCGGTTTTGCCGACCCCGGTCCTCCCGGGCGCCACGGCATCCACCTCTCGCATGAGCCGAACCGAGATTGATCTCTCGCGCCATCGGACCGGCGGGACCTGAACGACTTCGACAATATCCAGAACTGCGCAGCCGCACATCGGCATGCACGCTCGTGACGCCGGCGCAAGCCACGGCGCGATCGCAGCGGATGCCACGCTCTGCGCCAGCCAACATTAGGGATCATCGATGACCATACCCACGTCCACTTTCGTCACCTACCAAGCGGTCGGCAACCGCGAAGACCTCAGCGACATGATCTACCGCATCGATCCGGTCGATACGCCGTTCATGAGCGGCGTCGACAAGGAGAAGGCGAGCGCTGTCAATCACGAATGGCAGACCCAGGCGCTGGCGCCTGCCGACGGCACCAACGCCCAGCTCGAAGGCGACGATCCCAACACCAACGTGACCACGCCGACCATTCGCCTCGGCAACCAGTGCCAGATCTCCTACAAGGTTGCGCGCGTCTCGGGCACGCAGCAGGCGGTCGACCATGCCGGTCGCGACAATGAGATCGCCTATCAGGAGATGCTGAAGGGTCTCGAGCTGAAGCGCGATCTCGAGACCATCCTATGCGGCGCCAATCAGGCCAAGGTCGTCGGCAACACGACCACGCCGCGCAAGACGGCCTCCATCCTGTCCTGGATCGTCTCCAACACGTCGAAGGGCAGCGCCGGCGGCGCCGCGGACCCCGCTGCGGCCGATGGCTCGGGCACGCGCACCGACGGCACCCAGATCGCGTTCACCGAAGCGCGGCTGAAGACGGTGCTGTCGTCGATCTGGATCAACGGCGGCAAGCCGGGCACGATCCTCACTGGCGCCTTCAACAAGCAGGTGTTCTCGACCTTCACCGGCCGCTCGACCGCAATCGAGGAAGCCAAGTCGAAGAAGATCGTGGCCTCCGTCGACGCCTACGAATCCGACTTCGGCAAGCTCAAGGTGGTCGCCAGCCGCTTCCAGCGTGCGCGCGACGTGCTGGTGCTGGAGATGGACAAGTGGGCGGTGGCCTATCTCAACGGCCGCAACATGATCTCGATTCCACTGGCCAAGACCGGCGATTCCGAGCGGCGCCAGATCCTCGCCGAATATGCGCTGGTCGCGCGCAACGAGAAGGCCAGCGGCGGCATCTTCGACAACACCACCGCGTAGTTGGCTTCTTCATCACCCTGATCCTGTGGCGGCCTTCGGGCCGCCTCTTTTTTTGGAGGCTCATTCATGCCGCTTCCCGGCAATCGTACCCTGAACTCGGCCGATCTCACGGCCTACACGCCTTCCTGCGGCGCTGCCCCGGTCGCCGCCTATGTCCGCGCGCCATTCCGTTGCCGGCTGCTCAAGGTGACCGGCATCCTCGGCGGTGCCATCACCACGGCCGACGGCACCGTCACCGTGACGGTGAACGCCGTATCCGTCGCGAGCTTCACTGTCCCGCAATCGGGCTCCACCGCCGGGCAGCTGTCCTCGGTCGTGCCGGCGTCGCCGATCTATCTCAATGAAGATGATGTGATCGCACTGACGCCCTCGGGCGCGTCCGGCACCGCCGTGCCGATGCATTTCTCGCTGGCAGTCAAGGGAGCCTGAGATGTCGTTCTTCCCGAAACAGCCCTCATCCCGGGTCGGCACCACCCAGACCATCGCATATGACGGAAGCGTCGGCGCAACCAACAAGTTCGGGCCAGGGACCTTCCAGCTCCGCCTCGCCGCGAGTTCGGCCTGTTGCTACCGGATCGGCGACGGCGCCCAGACGGCGACTGGAGCGGACGTGTTCCTTCCAGCCAACACGGTCGAGTTCGTTACCGTCACGCCGGGGCAGAACATCGCGGCGATCAAGGCCGCCAGCAATGGTCTCGTCACGGCGACGGCCGGCACGCTGTGGATCACGGAGCTCTCGTAATGGCGGGGGTGACCATTCGGCCACATCTCGATGGCGACGGCTCCGGCCTCGTCATCGAGCACGTCCAGGATGTCGCGCCGATCCTGGACTGGAACAGCGAAGCCCGCCGCGACGAGCAGCAGAGCGATTGGGGACGCCACGTCGCCCGCATTCCGAACGTCATCTACGTCAAATGGCTGAACGAGGAATACGCCAGGGGCAACACCCGGCTTCGCCTCTTCACGCCAGAGTTCGACGAGATCGTGCAGAAGAAGCTGAATGATCCGGACTGGGCCTATCTGCGCACGGATAAACCCGCTCTGCAGAGTGGATGGGGGGCACAGCCAGCATGTCGCTGATCTCGAACTATTCATCGTTGCAGGCCGCGGTGTCCGAATATCTGGCGCGCGACCAGGATGCCACCCTGGTCTCTCGGATACCCAGCTTCGTCCAACTCGCGGAAGCCAAGTTCAACCGGCAGCTGTTCGTGCGCCAGATGGAGCAGCGCGCGATCGCCGTCGTCGATCTCGGCTCGAGCGAACCGGAGTTCATCGCGCTGCCGTCCGATTTTCAATCGATGCGCCGGATCCGCTTGACGAGCGTTCGGGGCCAGCCTGCGCTCGAGTTCAGGTCCGGCGTGCAGCTCGACGAATATCGCTTTCGGGTGTCCGATATCGCGGGTCAGCCGCGCTACTTCTCCGTGTTCGGAGATCAGATCGAGCTCGCGCCTCGGCCGGACGCGGTCTACACGGTCGAGATGGTCTATCGGCGGACCATTCCGCCGCTTGCAGCCAATGATTCGAACTGGCTGCTCGCGCTCGCGCCGGATCTCTATCTTTACGGCGCGCTCCTGGAGTCCGCTCCCTATCTCAAGGAGGACGGACGCATCCAGACTTGGGGCCTCGGCTTCACCAGCGCTCTCGCCGATCTCAACACGCTCGGCCTGACATCGACCTTCAACGCCGGGCCGATGACGATGCGGCTTTCCGGCCAGGTCGTCTGAGACGTCGTCGAACAAGAGGATCACATGGCCGCATTCAACAAATTCAACTGCTTCGTTCAGGACGTCGCGCATGCCTTGCACGACATGCTGACCGGAACGTCGCATGTCTACAGGATCTATCTCACCAACACCGCGCCCGTGGCGACCAACACGGTCTACAACACGCCGGCCGACCTCGCGACCGCGAATGGCTACGCGGCGGGTGGTGTATCGATCGGGACCATCACCGGCGGGCAGACCTCCGGCACCTTCCGGTTCATCGGCGGCAGCGATCCCTCCTGGACGGCAGCCGGCGGCTCAATCGGACCCTTTCAATATGCTGTCCTCTACAACGCGACATCTGCCACCAAACCGCTGATCGGCTGGTGGGACTACGGCACGTCGGTCACGCTGACGAACGGCAACACCTTCACGGTCGATCTCGACCAGGTCAACGGCATTTTGACGATTACCTGACATGGCAGCCTTTCTCGACATCTGCAGATTTCTGCCGACCGCCGGCGGCACGACGGACTGGATCTATGCCGCGGCCGTCCAGGGCTACCAGAGCCCGACGGCGGCAGGTGCCGCGAACGGGCGGCTCTACAAATACCGCGCGGAGAGCGCGGATCTGACGCAATGGGAAGTCGGCGAGGGCGCCTACACCGCTTCCACCGGCACGTTGGCTCGCACGAGCATTCTGTTCACATCGGCCGGCACGACGGCGAAGGTCAGCTTTTCCGCAGCTCCCCAGGTCGCGATCGTTGCCCTCAAGGAAGACTTGATCTCGATCGAGGAGGCCAACGGCTTCACCACCACGCAACAGGCACAGGCGCGGACGAATATCGCGGCTGCTGCGACGCCTGCCAACTCGACGCGAACAGTTCTGACGTCTGGCTCGGGTACCTATACGGCCAAGTCCGGCTGCAAGGCGCTGTTGGTGCGCATGGTCGGCGGCGGTGGCGGCGGCGGCGGTGGCGGCGGCTCTCCGACCGGCGGGACCGGCGGGAATGGCGGTGCCACCACCTTCGGCACATCCTTTCTGGTCGCGAACGGGGGCGGTGGCAACGGTGGAGGCGGGTTCGGTCGCACGACGCCTGCAACCGCGAGCGGCGGTGACCTCAATGTTTCAGGACAGGGCGGTCCTTCCTCATGGGGCGCCGGCGGAACATCAAGCGTCGTTCAAGGTGTGTCCGGTGGCGCATCCTTGTTCGGTGGCAACGGCAACGGCGGTTGGCCGGGCGCGGTCGGAGAGGCGGCCGCGGCAAACACCGGCTCCGGTGGTGGCGGTGGCGGCGGATCGGCGAATGGCAACTCCGGTGCAGGCGGCGGCGCCGGCGCCCACTGCGAAAAATTCATCGCGTTGCCGGCGGCTTCCTACGCCTATGCCGTTGGTTCCGGCGGCGCTGGCGGAGCAGCCGGCGGCGGCAGCAACGCCAGCGC
>JBARNF010000598.1:0-3157 GCA_049802835.1 Bradyrhizobium sp. | reverse complement strand
GGTCGAGCTGCTGGATCGTCACCAGGCTGGTCTCGTTCTGGACCGCGATCGCGCCCTCGCTGACCTGGGCGGCGCCGACGATACCGTCGATCGGCGCCCGCACAGTCGCGTAGTCGAGGTTGAGCTGGGCGCGAGCAAGATCGGCCTTGCGGGCCTCGATATCGGCTGCGGCCTCACGCTCGGTTGCGATCGCCTTCTCGTGCTCGACCTCGGGCGCGGCGCGCTCCTTGAACAGCGTGGCGATGCGGCGGGCCTGCTGCACGGCGCGCTCATGCACCGCCTCGGCCTTCGCCAGCGCCGCCCTGCTCGACAGGATCTCCACCTCGAACGGCTTCGGATCGATGCGGTAGAGCGGATCGCCTGCCTTCACCTCGCTGCCCTGGCGGAACGTGCGCTCGACCACGATACCCGATACGCGCGGCCGCACGTCGGAGACACGGGTCGGCGCAATGCGGCCCGGAAGCTCGCGAACGATGGCCCGCGCCTTCTGCTCGACGGTGACGATCCCGACATCGGGAATGACGACCTGCTCATTGGCGGAGGCCTGAGCCTGGGTCGCCTCATTGCAGCCGGCCAGCAGCGGCGCGGCGGCTGCGAGCATCAATGCACTGCTGACCAGCGACGCGCGAAAACGAGTCATGGGTGGTGGAGCCCCCTCAATTACGATGAAAAGCAGTCGACCGGATGTCCTGGTCGCGGCGCCATTCGGGCACCGAACGTTGCCTGCAACATAGAAAGGCGGTGCTGCGACGCAACGCAGAGCCCGGGCGGCTTGATGTCACATCAACTACTTGCTTGATCGAACGCGCCTTTTGACGACTCACTCAATTGTGAGCGCTTTGTGGCGAGCGGGTTCCGAGCGGTTCCAGGCAGCGAAGTCCGAATCCCGCAACGGCTGCCGCGGCATCCTGCCGCGGCCGGGCAATGAGTTAACGGTGCGCAGGCGGTCGCGACGCACACCGCCATTCGCGGCCGTCATCATGACGAAACCAACACGGCGGCGCCTTCACGCAGCGGCTCCGTCGCGAGGCGGCAGCGGAAAGAACGCGCTGGTGCGCGCCTGATAGGCCCGGTAGCGATCGCCGCGCGAGCGCAGCATCTGCTGCTCCAGCGGCGGGATGCCGGTGATGTGCACCAGGAACCAGTACATCAGCACCGGCGCAAGCAGGCTCGCGAGGCCCCATGGGTTGTCGCGTGACAGCGCGATGACGGGGTAGGACAGCCAGCACATCCACTCGAAAAAGTAATTGGGGTGGCGTGACCAGCGCCACAGGCCGGCGTCGCAGACCTTGCCCTTGTTGGCGGGATCGGCGCGGAAGGCCTTCAGCTGGGCGTCGGCGAGCGCCTCGCCGGCGATGCCGGCGAGCAGAACCAGGATACCGAGATAGTCCTGCAGGCGCAGGCCGGTGGCCGGCGCATGGGCGGCGACGAACATCGCAAACACCAGCGGGCTCGAGCCCCAGGCCTGCTGCTGCAGGAACAGGAACATGCGCCGTGGCGCGGCGGCGCCCCACTGCCGCGCGTATTCAGCGTAGCGCGGATCGTCGGCGACGCCGCGGCTCCGCACCGCGACATGGCTCCCCAGCCGCAGCGACCAGGCCGCCACCAGCACCGCAACCAGCCATTGCCGCGCGTCGGGCGCCCCGCCGCCTGCCGGCCAGATCGCGCCGAGGGTGCCGACCAAGCCGATGGAAAATGTCCAGATCGTGTCGACCCAGCCGGAATTCCCAGTGCGCTGCTGCACGACCCAGGCGGCTGCCATGAGCAAAGAGAGCGCCAGCGCCATTGCGAGCAGGGCTTGCAGATATTCAACGACGGTCATGACAAAGCCCGGACGTTCCCGCTAGATATGAGCCACGGAACTAACTACGCCGCGGATACCCGCCGGTTTCAGCCATGTTCCGCGCAGCGGACGGGGATTGCGCCGATCGCGGCTTTTCTCCTGCCGCTGCTGTGCCATAGTGGATTTTCGAGACCGGGTCCCCGCAACGGATGTCATCGACAATGGCTCAAGGCTCCCCTCCCCGCTCCGCGATGGACGTCGAGATGACCAAGCTGTCCTCGCCCCGGATATTCCTGGTGCGGATGCTGGTCTTCCTGGTGCTGTGCGCCCTGGTCGGCGTCGTGCTCTACAAGCAGATCATCCTGGCCTTCTTCGCCAACCCCGGCCTCAACGCCCTGATCGGGGCGGTGCTGCTGATCGGTGTCGTCCTGGCGTTCCGCCAGGTCATCCGGCTCTATCCGGAAGTCTCCTGGGTCAACAATTTCCGTATCGCCGATCCTGGACTGGCGGTGCTCCGCCATCCGATCCTGCTCGCCCCCATGGCCGCGATCCTCGGCCGCGAGCGCACCGGGAGGATGTCGATCTCGCAGCAGACGATGCGGCACCTGCTCGATTCGATCGCCACCCGGCTCGACGAGGCCCGTGACATTTCCCGCTACATGACGGGCCTGCTGGTGTTCCTCGGCCTGCTCGGCACCTTCTGGGGCCTGATCGAGACCGTCGGCTCGGTCGGCAAGGTCATCGATGGGCTGAAGGTCGGCGGCGACGCCGGGGCGCTGTTCGACACGCTGAAGGGAGGCCTCGCCGCCCCGCTCAGTGGCATGGGCATCTCGTTCTCGTCCTCGCTGTTCGGTCTCGCAGGCTCGCTGATTCTGGGTTTCCTCGACCTGCAGTCGAGCCAGGCCCAGAACCGGTTCTACACTGATCTCGAGGACTGGCTCGCCGGCACGGTGCGTGAATTTGGCGGCAGCGGCGACGGCGCGGGCGGAGACATCGCGGTCGCGGTCGAACGGCTGCGGACGGCGATGGAGGAAGGGTCGGGCCGGGGCGCGACCGCGGCGATGGCGAACCTTGCCGAGGCGATCCAGGGGCTGGTTGCGCACATGCGCACCGAGCAGCAGATGATCCGCGAATGGGCCGACGGCCAGGGCGAGCAGAACCGCGAGATCAAACGTCTGCTGGAGCGGCTCGCGCGGCAGACGGAGAAGAGTTGAGCAGCGTGATCGCGGCTTGACCAGATGGATCGGCTTGGGCACCGGACGTCGTCGCCGTTGATGGCTACCGTGCTAAATGCTCTCGCCACAGCGGCGGTGCACCCTCTCCCACAAGGGGAGAGGGTGCACCGAGTTCGCAGATCCGCCGTCGGTCCTATCG
>JBARNF010000597.1:0-5419 GCA_049802835.1 Bradyrhizobium sp. | reverse complement strand
GGCCTGCCGAATCTGCCGGGCCTCACCGGTCTCAGCGGCAAGCCGTTGCTGCCCGGTCTCGGCCTGCCTCCGGGGAAGAAGAAATGACCTCGCTTCCGTCATTGCGAGCGAAGCGACTTGTCCGCCGAAGCCCACAGGGCGAAGGCGGAAGCAATCCAGGGCGTCACGCGCGACTCTGGATTGCTTCGTCGCTTCGCTCCTCGCAATGACGATCACATCCAACGCTCACACCGTTTCGTAGAACTCAAAGGAGAACTTTCATGTCCGTCGTCATCCGTCTCGCCCGTGCCGGCACCAAGAAGCGCCCGGTCTATCACGTCGTCGTCGCCGACTCGCGCTTTCCGCGTGACGGCCGCTTCATCGAACGTCTCGGCCACTTCAATCCGCTGATGCCGAAGGACAACGAGGCGCGCCTGAAGCTCGACATGGAGAAGGTGAAGGGCTGGCTCGCCAAGGGCGCGCAGCCGTCCGACCGCGTCGCCCGCTTCCTCGATGCCGCCGGCGTCCAGAAGCGCGAAGCGCGCCAGAACCCGATCAAGGCCGTGCCGCGCAAGGAGCGCAAGGCGCAGGCCGAAGCCGCCGCCAAGGGCTAAGGCTCTTGACGCGCACAGCCTCATGCTTCGAGACGCACGGCCTGCGCCGTGCTCCTCAGCATGAGGAACTGGCCCCTCGTCCTGAGGAGCGCGCACTTGCGCGCGTTTCGAAGGACGAGGCGCGCTGATGTCCAAACTGATCTGCGTCGCCAGGATCGGCGCCGCGCACGGCGTGCGCGGCGAGGTACGGCTATGGACCTTCACCGAGGATCCGCTCGCCGTGCTGCATTACGGCCCGCTCGTAACCAAGGACGGCTCGCGCTCATTCGACGTCACGAAGGCGCGCGTGGCCAAGGACCACGTCGTTGCGACCCTCGAGGGCGTCACCGACCGCACCGCGGCCGAACGGCTCAACGGGCTCGAGCTCTACGTGTCCCGGGATCGCCTGCCTGAGACCGATGACGATGAATACTACCACGCCGACCTGATCGGTCTGGCCGCCGAGACCACGGCTGGCGCCCCGCTCGGCCGCGTCCTCGCGATCCACAATTTCGGCGCCGGCGACATCATCGAGATCGCGCCGCCCACGGGCAGCACGCTGCTGCTGCCTTTCACCAACGCCGTCGTGCCGACCGTCGACATCGCAAGCGGCCGCGTGATCATCGAGCTCCCTGCGGAAATCGAGGGCGATGATGAGAGGGCCTCGGATGAAAGCGAAGCGGCCTCCCCAGCCTCCGCTCGTCGTCCCCGCGAAAGCGGCGACCCATAGCCACCGGCTTCGACTGTATTGCGCGGGACATGCCGCGTGCCCATTTCCGAAATCACGCGGTATGGGTCTGGGCTCGGCGCGTTCACGTCGCGGCGCGACGTCAAGGCTTGGCCGGGACGACACCGGATGAATTGCGCTCACAGCGGACCGGAGAACGGGCATGACCACCCACAAGGCCTGGCGGCTGCACGCGCCGCATGATCTGCGCTTCGAAGATGTCGACACGGTGCACGCGGCGCCTGACGGCGTCGTGGTGCGGATCGAAGCCGCGGCCATGCTGTCCTACATGGACAAGATCATTGCCGGCAGCCTTCCTTACGCCCTGCCGCCGATGCCGTTCGTGCCCGGCACCAATGCCGTTGGTCGCGTGATCGAAGCGGGCACACAGGTGGGCCACGTCCGGCCCGGCGATCTCGTCTTTCTCAGCCCGCATCTGCGCGCCGACGTGCCGGACTCCGAGCCGCCCCAGATCCTGATCGGCCTGACGGCCATGGGAGGCAGCGAGGCGGCCGTTGGCCTGCAGAGCCGCTGGCGCGACGGCGTGTTCGCTGAGATCGCGCATTGGCCGGCCTCCTGCGTGACACCGCTTGCCGGGCTCGACGACCGGCCTGTCATCGAGCTGCTGGGACTTGCGAAGCTGGTCGTGCCGTTCGGCGGACTGCGGCGGCTCAAGCTGCGCGGCGGCCAGACCGTCATCATCAACGGTGCAACCGGTTATTTCGGCGCCGGTGCCGTGCTGCTTGCGGTCGCGATGGGGGCGGGCCGGATCGTTGCGGTCGGCCGCAGGCGCGAGGCGCTTCAGCAGTTGGCCGAGACGCTCGGCCCGCGCGTCATTCCAGCCGTGGTGACCGGCGACGATACGGCCAAGGACACCGCCACGATCCGCCATGCCGCATGCGGCGGAGCGGATGTCGCGCTCGATCTGCTCGGCCAGGCCAGCAGCACGTCGACGACGCTCTCGACCTTGCGCGCGCTACGGCGCGGCGGCCGGCTGGTGCTGATGGGCAGCGCCACCGCGCCGCTTCCCCTCTCGTTCGGCGAGATGCTGGCGAACGATTGGGAAGTGGTCGGGCAGTTCATGTATGACCGCACTGCACCGGGAGAGCTGGCGATGCTGGCGCGCGAGCGGCTGCTCGATCTGTCCAGCATCATCGTGACCAGCTTCGGCCTCGCCGATCTGCCGCGCGCGGTCGACGCCGCGGCGTTGATGCAGGGGCTCGATCTCACCGCGCTGGTGCCGTAACAGAACGGCATGACCGCTTCGCCCCTGCCTTCCGCCGCGCCCTGGCGCACGACCGTGCTGACCCTGTTCCCCGAGATGTTCCCGGGGCCGCTCGGCGTCAGTCTCGCCGGCCGGGCGCTGAGCGCCGGGATCTGGAGCCTGGAGGCGCGTGACATCCGGGCGTCCGCCTCGGACAAGCACCGCAGTGTCGATGACACCCCGGCTGGCGGCGGCCCGGGCATGGTGCTGCGCGCCGACGTGCTGGCGGCATCGATCGACGCCGCCGGCATCGCGCCGGAGCGGCCGCGGCTGCTGATGAGTCCGCGCGGTCGGCCATTGACCCAGACGATGGCCCGCGAGCTCGCGGCAGGCCCCGGGCCCCTGATCGTCTGTGGCCGGTTCGAAGGCATCGACCAGCGCGTCATCGAAGCGCGCGAGCTGATCGAGGTCTCGATCGGCGACTACGTGCTGTCCGGTGGTGAGATCGCGGCGCTGGTGCTGATCGACGCCTGCGTCCGGCTGCTGCCCGGCGTGATGGGCAAGCTCGAATCGGGCACCGATGAGAGCTTCTCCGACGGCCTACTGGAATACCCGCAATACACCCGTCCGCAGTCGTTCGAGGGCCGCACCATCCCGGACGTCCTCACCTCAGGTGATCACGCCAA
The DNA here is from genome assembly GCA_049802835.1 of Bradyrhizobium sp. GTDB lineage: Bacteria > Pseudomonadota > Alphaproteobacteria > Rhizobiales > Xanthobacteraceae > Bradyrhizobium. The sequence continues at coordinate 2,230 of JBARNF010000597.1, read as the reverse complement.
GGTGGCGGCGTGGCGGCGCGCGCAGGCCGAGGCGCTGACGCAGGCACGGCGGCCCGATCTGTGGGCCGATTGGCGGGAGCGACAGGCGAGAGAACAAAAGGGGCCCGGCCAAAAAGCGCCAAAAAGCACGACAGACGGGTGACAAGCGCCGCGCAATGCCTTATACGAGCGCGCAATTCCGCAAGTGACGGCAGGAACAAGCGCAGCCCGCGACAACCGGCTGGGCGCGCCGCCGATGGAGATTTACCCGTGAACCTGATTCAGCAGCTCGAAAAAGAGCAGTTCGACAAGCTGTCCGCCAACAAGACCATTCCGGAGTTCGGCCCGGGCGACACCGTGATCGTCAACGTGAAGGTGGTCGAAGGCGAGCGCACCCGCGTGCAGGCCTATGAAGGCGTCTGCATCGGCCGGTCCGGCGGCGGCATCAACGAGAGCTTCACGGTGCGCAAGATCTCCTACGGCGAGGGCGTCGAGCGCGTGTTCCCGATCCTCTCCCCGATGATTGACTCGATCAAGGTCGTGCGCCGCGGCAAGGTGCGTCGCGCCAAGCTGTATTACCTGCGCCAGCTGCGCGGCAAGTCGGCCCGCATCGTCGAGAAGCAGGACCGCCCGACCGCGGTCAACGAGTAATCGTTGCTCCCATTGGATTGACGACAAGCGCGGGCTGGTCCCGCGCTTTTTGTTTTTGGCCTCGTCATTCCGGGGCAGCCCCGAAAGGGGCTGAACCCGGAATCTCGAGATGGCCTGATCACTCCGAGATTCCGGGTTCGCGTCTGCGACGCGCCCCGGAATGACAGTTGAGAGATCGCGCACGCATCACCTGCGACAAACGCATCTCGCACTTCGGCGGCTGCGTGCTATATAACGCCCTCGAATGGTTCTAGATCGTACCAGCATGGCCTGCCGCCGCGTCGTCATCGACGACCGCCGCCGGCTGCCCGGGCGCTTTTTCGGACGTTTCGCCACCTCGGCGACGTCGGAGCTTAGGCGCGCGCTGTAAGCCGCAGCGCCACTCTCCTTGCCTGTTCCCGCGTGTCCCTCACGCGTCCTGCTTCAAAACCTCAATTCCCGGGAGCATTCGCTCATGTCGAAACCCACCACGCTGTACGACAAGATCTGGAACGACCATCTGGTGCACGAAGCGGACGACGGCACGTGCCTGCTCTATATCGACCGCCATCTGGTCCACGAGGTCACCTCGCCGCAGGCGTTCGAAGGGCTGCGCGCCACCGGCCGCAAGGTCCATGCGCCGGAGAAGACGCTCGCCGTGGTCGATCACAACGTGCCGACCACCGATCGCTCCAAGCCGAACCCGGACCCGGAGAGCATCGAGCAGATCAAGGCGCTGGCCGATAACGCCAAGGAATTCGGCATCGAATATTACAACGAGTTCGACCGCCGCCAGGGCATCGTCCACGTCATCGGCCCCGAGCAGGGCTTCACTCTGCCCGGCACCACCATCGTCTGCGGCGACAGCCACACCTCGACCCACGGCGCGTTCGGCGCGCTGGCGCACGGCATCGGCACCTCCGAGGTCGAGCATGTGCTGGCGACCCAGACGCTGATCCAGAAGAAGGCGAAGAACATGCGCGTCACCGTCGACGGCGTCCTGCCGGACGGCGTGACGGGCAAGGACATCATCCTCGCCATCATCGGCGAGATCGGCACCGCGGGCGGCACCGGCTACGTGCTGGAGTACGCCGGCGAGGCGATCCGCGCGCTGTCGATGGAAGGCCGCATGACCGTCTGCAACATGTCGATCGAGGGCGGCGCCCGCGCCGGTCTCGTTGCGCCCGACCAGAAGGCGTTCGACTTCCTGCGCGGCCGGCCGAAGGCGCCGCAGGGCGCCGCCTGGGACGCCGCGATGCGCTATTGGGAGACGCTGCGCTCCGACGAGGGCGCGCATTTCGACCATGAGCTCCGGCTCGACGCGGCCAAGCTGCCGCCGATCGTGACCTGGGGCACCTCGCCCGAGGACGTGATCTCGGTGACCGGTGCGGTGCCTGATCCCGACAAGATCACTGATGAAGCCAAGCGGCTGTCGAAGCATCGCGCGCTGAAATACATGGGCCTGACAGCGGGAACGAAGATCACCGACATCAAGCTCGACCGCGTCTTCATCGGCTCCTGCACCAACGGCCGCATCGAGGATCTGCGCGCCGCCGCCAAGATCGCCGAAGGCAAGACCGTCAGCGGCCACGTCAATGCGATGGTGGTGCCGGGCTCGGGC
>JBARNF010000596.1:0-5611 GCA_049802835.1 Bradyrhizobium sp. | reverse complement strand
GGCCGCGGTCGAGCAGATAGGCTGCGACCTCGCGCTCGGTCGCCGCCTTCGGCAGCCGCTCCCAGCCGAAATGCCGCGTCGTGAGGTCGTAGGTCTTGAGCATGCCGTCGCGGCCGGCGATCGTCAGCAGACCCTCGTAGAAGCCGAGTTGCAGGGCGCGCTTCGATGGCTTGCGGCTGGCCCACAGATGCTCCTTCTCGGTCAGCACGTCGTCGTCGATGTCCCGGATCGTCAGCGCGCCGTCCCGTCGGATCAGCCGCATCACCTTGCGCATGTCCTCGGGCTTCACGGTCTTGAGCCAGCGATGCCCGTCGCGGCGATGGCGGCGCATCGCCGGGACGAAGTAGCGGAAGTCCTTTGCGGGCACGTAGGCCAGCGCATGCGTCCAATATTCGAAGACGCTCTTGTCCACGCTCTGCGCCTGCTTGAGATCAGCGCGGCGATAGGCGGGGATGCGGCTGAACAGGATGTGGTGATGGCAGCGCTCGATCACGTTGATCGTGTCGATCTGCACATAGCCGAGATGGGCGACGGCGGCGGCGACGGCCTCGGGCCCGGCGCCGAACGGGGCCTCGGCATCAAGGCGCTGGGCGCGCAGCCAGATTTTTCGCGCAGCGATCGTGGACAGCGGAACGGGAGAGGAAACGGCGGGCATGGCCGCACCATCGTGCGAGATTCGGCCACGCCTGCGCAACGGCAATCAATCCGCCAGGTCCCGCTCCCTGGACCTCAAGCCCTGGACCTCAAGCCCTGGACATCAAGCCCTGGACATCAAGGCTTCGTTGCCTTGTCGGGAATGCTGCCGGTTGCAATCTCGGCCTTGCAGGTGGCCCGGCCCGGGTCCGACGCGCGGCATTTGTAGACGCGTCCGGTGACCCGATCCACGAGCCAGGCCGTATCCTCGGAGGGACTTTCGAACCCGACATAGCGGTTCCCGATGGCCGAGAGCAGCGTGGACAGCAGAATGGCTGCGGCAATGATGCCGGCCCCGATCAGGATCGACATCGAACTCATGGAACCGGAATTGTCCTGGCCGGTGGTCCGATAGGACTGGTAGTCGCGCCTCTGTGATGAGTTGAACACGGCCTTGCTTTTCTGTTCGCGTTTCTTGACTCAATCGTTTGTTGCCCGCTTCGCTTCCTTACGGTTTGCGATTTTTTTCCGGCGAGGGATATCCGGTAGAACCGCATCTTGCCGATTTGTTGTTCGCAGACCGGCCAGCTGCCGATGGCTTTGCGGCATCGCCGTCGCGCAATCGGGCAGCCGAACATCGGGCCACCGCAAGCAACGTGACCACGGTCACATTCGAAACCTTTGAACCCGTCCTATCGTCCACGCATCCAAATGCCATAGGGCATGACGACCCGAGGATGACGACGATGGCTCATTTGATTGGACGCTTTGTGATGGGACGCTTTGCAATTCGAACGGCGGCGCTGACCACCATGCTGGCCGTGAGCGCGGGCGCAGCGCTCGCTGGCGACGCCGTCTCGGCCGACCAGATCCTGAACGCGCTGAAGCCGAAATCGGTCACCCGCGGCCTCTCGGCCGGACCGCAGGCCCCGCAGCTGGATCCGGCCGCGCAGACCAAACAATCGACCTTCATCGACAGCGTGCGCAACCGCAAGACCCGCTCGCTGTCGCTGGGCGAGCGCGAGCAGATCGCCGAGATCGCCGCGACCAAGCCGAAGATCGATCTCGAAATCCAGTTCGACTACAATTCGGCCGCGCTCAGCAAGAGCGCGATGCCGGCCGTACAGGAGCTTGGCAAGGCGCTGTCCGATCCCAATCTGAAGGGGGCGACCTTCGTCGTTGCCGGACACACCGACGGCGTCGGCAGCGACGGCTTCAACCAGGACCTGTCCGAACGGCGCGCCGACACGATCAAGCGCTACCTCATCGACAAGTTCGGCCTGACCGGCCAGGACCTCGTGACCGTGGGCTATGGCAAGACCAAGCTGAAGGACACAGCGAACCCGGCCGATCCGCTCAACCGGCGGGTCCAGGTCGTGAACATGGACACCAAGACCGCGGCGAAGTGAGCGCTCCGCCGCGCGTGTCGCCTCGCCTGCCGATGGTCCCCGGCGGGCGGGGCGCTTTTTCTAGATCCAGCTCTGGAACAGCATCAGCCGGCTGAAGGTCTGCATCGTCGTGCCGATGAAGGCGGCGCTGACCGGCAGCATCGCAATGAAGCCGGCGATCACGACCGCGACGTAGCTCCACGTCAGCCAGCGCGGCGCCCGCATCAGCACGTGGACCAGCGCGAGGCTCGCCAGCGTCGCCGACGGCAGATAGTAGTAGAGAAAGCTCAGCGCCCGCGGCAGCAGCGCCCACGGCAGCCAGCAGCCGAGATAGAACGCCAGGATCAGGAACGCGGTCGCACTGCGCGCCGCGACGAAATCCCTGACGCAGACGGCGAGCGCCGGGAGCGCCGCCCACAGCACCAGCGGATTGCCGAGCAGCACCACCGCGGCGATGTCGACGCCGCCCGTCTGGTCGAACAGGAACCAGACCGGGCGAACCAGCAACGGCCAGGTCGGCCACGCGCTCATATAGGTATGACCGGCGATCGCCGTGGTGACGCTGTCGGCGAAGATTCGTCGTTGTGCGTCGAGGATGCCCGCGATCGACAGGCCGTGCAGCGGAACGAAGGTCGCGAGATAACAAACAACCGGGATCACGGCGAAGCAGAGCAGAATGTGCAGCCATGCGAGCCGCGGCCACTGCTCGGGCCGGTACCAGTCGGTCGGCTCCGCATCGCCGAACGAGGCCTGCCAATACTGCAACAGCTTGACCAGGCCGACGATGCCGAGCGCGGTCAGCAGCGGAAACAGCCCGCTCCATTTGCAGGCGATCGCAAGGCCGAAACCGGCGCCGGCAAGCGCAAACGCGAATTGCGGCCGCTGCTGGCGCCAGCCGAACAGGAACGCGGCGATCGCAAGCAGACTGAAAGCCAGCGCGCCGATGTCCAGCATCGCCGTGCGCGCCTGCACGAACAGCATCTGGTTGAAGAAGGCGATCACCGCCGCCGCGACCGCGGGCGCTTGCGCCGCGAACAGCGCGAGGCCGCACAGGTAGATCGCGACCACGGCGAGCGAGCCGAGCACGGTACCGGGATAGCGCCAGCCGAACGCATCGTCGCCGAATGTCCGGATCGACAGCGCGATCAGCTCCTTCGCCAGCGGCGGATGCATCGGGTTGAGCTGCGGCGACGGCGGCGCGAGCCCCAGCATCTGGCGCGCCGCAGGCACGTAATGCACCTCGTCGAACACGAATTTTGGCGGCGAGGCGAGCCCGACCATCAGCGCGACATGGGCGATCGCGAAGATCACCACGGCCGTCAGCAGCGAACGCCGGCGCGGCGAACCGTCGCCATGTTGCGCCGTGTCGCGCGACCGCTCACCGTCCCCTTGCCTGGCAGCAGATACCTTCGTGTGCATGCGCGTTGAACTGATCTCACTGTGCCTGCAACTAACCACCGAATACGTATCGAGGCAAACTTGTGTCCATTTTACAACAACGTCGCGCGCCGTCTTCAGCTAGATTGCTCACGGAGCAATCTTCGGTGTTGATATGAGTCTGCGTCGCCGAGCATGCGTTGGAGCGATGTCGGCCGTCGCCCTGCTGGGGGTTGCGGACGCGGCGCGCGCCGACAATCGCATCGGCGAGGCCGTGCTGGTCCAGAACGACGTGCTGCGCGTGACCGGCGCTTCGACCAGCCCGATCAACGTCGGCGACGGCGTGGTGCGCAACGAGACCGTGCGCACCGGCCGTGACAGCGCCACGCGTCTGGTCATGATCGACAGCACCAACCTGTCGCTCGGTGCCAATGCGAGCCTGACGCTCGACCGCACTGTTTTCAACGACGAGACCAGCTATCGCGACATCGCGATCCGGCTCGGCACCGGCGCCTTCCGGTTCGTGACCGGCCATTCCGACAAGGCCGCCTACAAGATCAATACGCCGCTGGCGACCATCGGTGTCCGCGGCACCATCCTCGACATCAGGTCGCAGCGCGGCCAGACCATGGTCGTGCTGCAGGAAGGCGCCTCGCGCGTCTGCACCCTCACCTTCCAATGCATCGAGCTGACCCAGCCGGGCGACACCGCGATCATCACCGCGACCGGCCAGGGCAGGAGCGCGATCAAGAAGACCAACAATCCGTCCTGGAGCTTTGCAGCGACCTGCACGTCGACATCAGGGCTTTGCACGGTCACCGATCTCGCCAGCAATGCGCCGCCCCAGGACTTCACCGGCATCCTGTGCGGACGGTGATCATGATGGCGCCTGGGGGTCGACTCGCTGCACTGATGTTTGCCATCACGGGCGGATGGCTGGCGCTCGCATGGCAGGTTGCGCCCGCCGCGGCGCAGAGCGGCTGCAGCGTCGAGACTTCCGCCACCGCGCAGGTCTGCCCGACGCCGACGCCCTCGCCCACGGCGTCGCCGACACCCACACCTACACCCACTCCAACCGCGTCGCCAACGCCGACGCCAACACCGACTCCTACTCCGACGCCGACACCAACTCCCACCGGCGCCGGCAACAGCGCCAACTCCGTCAACGGCCTTGCCGACCAGCGCTTCAACCAGATGATCACCAACCGGGTGCTCGGCCTGGTCCTGCTCGGCGTCAACGAGCAGATCAACTGCAACGACTGCATCAGCGCGTTCGGCGCGGCCGGCTCGTTCTCCGCGGGCATCCATGGCCGCAAGCAGCTGACCAACAATCTGGCGCTGCTCGCCGGCCTCGCCTACACTCAATACAGTGAGAACGGCTATCACGTGACGTCAGCCCCGATTGGCGCCTTCGCGCTGCGCTACGACTTCACCGATTGGGGGTCGTCACGGCCGTTCTTCGACATCGGCACGATCCTGACGCCCTATGAGCGGGTCCGCTACGGCCGCAGCTACACCACGAGCCTGGGCAACGTGACGGTCGACGGCACGACCACGGCGTCGAACTACGCGGTCTACGGCCGCGCCGGCTGGATCAGCCGGATGTCGCCGCGCGACGAGCTCGCGGCTTCCGTCGAGCTGTGGCAGCTCTGGCAGCGCGTCGCCGGCTATCGCGATCCGGCCGCTGCCTTCAACCCGTTCGATGCATCGATCGCCGGCGGCACCGACCGCACCAGCCTGGTCAAGATCGGCGGCCAGTGGACCCATCTGTTCGGCACGAGCCTCGAGGCCAACATCAATGGCGGCTACGTGCAGTCGTTCGCCAGCAAGTCCGGCATCGTCGCGACCGTGACGGGTAACGGCACGGTGGCGCCGACCATGGGCAACCAGGGCTGGTTCGAGTATGGCGGCCGGCTCGGCGTTCGCCTCTCCAAGGGCTGGATCGCCGACCTGTTCGTGAACGGCACGCTGGGGCCGCAGCCGGTCGGCACCACCATCCATGGCGGCATCGGCCTGCGCATCCATTATTAGCCGCCTGCTCGGAAGCAGCGCCCCGTCCGTTCAAAAATTCATGATCGCTCTGCGTGAGCGCCGCCTTGACCCTCGCGGTCCGGCGGCCCTATTGAATGATGATCGTCATTCAAACGCCGCGACATCGCAGGACGCGGGCGGAGGCGGAATGGACGTTTCGACCGAGGCGACCAGCGAGACCC
>JBARNF010000595.1:0-11752 GCA_049802835.1 Bradyrhizobium sp. | reverse complement strand
GGCGCAGAGTGGCGACGGCGTCGAGCCTGTCCGCCTCGGAGGCGTCGGCGCTAAAAAGCACGACCGCCGCGCGCGCCTCGCTCAGCGCCCGCTTGAGGGACCGCACGGTCTCCTTGTCGATGGCGAGGTCGAGCGCCGGCTTGGCGGCGGCGTCGCGCGAGCGGAACACCGCCTGCGCGGCCTCCCAACGCTTGCCCGGATCGGCCGACAGCAGCGTCAGGCCGCCGAGCGCTGCCTCGACCGCGCGGCGTAGCCGGTTATTGAGACGCACCGGCTTGAGGGCAGCGGCATCGGCAACCGGCTCGGCGGTCGCCGCGTCCGCAAAGCCGGCCGGCGTTTTGATCAGGATCTTCCGGGTCGCCGGGTCGAAGGAGAGCCGCCCCTCCTGCAGCGCGGCGATGACCGCCTGCGCCCGCGCGTGTCCGCTGGCGGCGACGGCGGCGATCCCCGCCTCGGTGTCGGCAAAGGAGTCGCCGGCGAATTTGGCGAGTCCGTCGGTGAAGCCGTCAGCGCGCGCGAGGGTCGCCGCGAGCAGCAACAGGACGGCGGTCGCGAGCGCCGCCAAAGCTCGGTGCATTCCAGTCATGACGCAGTTCCCGGCCTGCGGAAGGAGGAGGGGCGGTGGGCGGCCGCCCCTCCAGGATAGTAGCCAGGGGGAGGATCAGGAGGCCTGGCCACCGCACTTGTTGGTCTTGACGTTGTAATTGCCACACTTGAGCTTGACCCAGTCGCCAATCAGGTCCTTCGAGCCTTCGAGATGCTTGGACCAGGCGTCGCCGGGGACGAGCCCGTCGGTCTTCCAGACCACGTCGAACTGGCCGTCGCCCTTGATCTCGCCGATGAACACCGGCTTGGTGATGTGGTGGTTCGGCAGCATTTCCGAGATGCCGCCGGTGAGGTTGGGCGCCTGCGTGCCTGGCAGCACGTCGATCACCTTGTCGGGATCGGTGGTGCCGGCCTTCTCCACCGCCTTCACCCACATGGCGAAGCCGATCACGTGCGCTTCCATCGGGTCGTTGCTGACGCGCTTCGGGTTCTTGGTGAAGGCTTTCCACTTCTTGGTGAACTCGTCGTTCTCCGCCGTCTTGATCGACGCGAAGTAATTCCAGGCGGCGAGGTGGCCGAGCAGCGGCTTGGTGTCGATGCCGGCGAGCTCCTCCTCGCCGACCGAGAAGGCGACGACGGGAATGTCGGTGGCCTTGATGCCCTGATTGCCGAGCTCCTTGTAGAACGGGACGTTGGCGTCGCCGTTGATGGTGGAGACGACCGCCGTCTTCTTGCCGCCGGAGCCGAACTTCTTGATGTCGGCGACGATGGTCTGCCAGTCGGAATGGCCGAACGGCGTGTAGTTGATCATGATGTCGGCGTCGGCGACGCCCTTCGACTTCAGATACGCCTCGAGAATCTTGTTGGTGGTGCGCGGATAGACGTAGTCGGTGCCGGCCAGCACCCAACGCTGCACCTTCTCCTCCTTCATCAGATAGTCGACGGCGGGAATCGCCTGCTGGTTCGGCGCGGCGCCGGTATAGAACACATTGCGCTCGCTCTCCTCGCCCTCGTACTGCACCGGATAGAACAGGATGGAGTTGAGCTCCTTGAACACCGGCAGGACCGACTTGCGCGACACCGAGGTCCAGCAGCCGAACACGGCGGCGACCTTGTCCTTGGAGATGAGCTCGCGCGCCTTCTCGGCGAACAGCGGCCAGTTGGACGCCGGATCGACCACCACCGCCTCGAGCTTCTTGCCGAGCAGACCGCCCTTTTTGTTCTGCTCATCGATCAGCATCAGCATTACGTCCTTCAACGTCGTCTCGCTGATCGCCATCGTGCCGGAGAGCGAATGCAGGATGCCGACCTTGATGGTGTCCTGCGCCCGGGCCGGCAGAGCGGCGGCGAGGCTCAAGGCGAGCGCCGCGCCAGCGGCAAGCCAGCGGGCAGTCGGTCGCGGGGCGACCGCACGGGGGTTTTTGAGCATTGCGATGTCCTCTGTTGACGCGTGTGATCGACCGAGTGCCGCGTCGCAGCAAACCAGGGGGCAAAGAGCGTGCCAGCCTCCTTATGTCGCTCAAATCATTGGCCGGATTGCAGAAGTCGGAGTTGCTCGCCATCGATGAAAAAATCGGTATTCAGGCGCAGGCGTCTGCGCCGGAGGCAATTGCGTGGTTTTTAGGCAGAGCACGATTTATGAGCAGGGGCCGCGCTCGTCGTCTGAACAGCCTCTCGGCAGCGATGCCGTTGGACTCAAACGATGCTGTCGCCCGTGACGACGAGGATTTCCAATTTCGCCAGCGATTGCCGCGTCGCCTCGGCCGAGTTGTCGACGTCGATGGCGCGGCACGCATCGGCGAGAACGACGGCGGCAAAGTCCGCCTTGCGCGCATCCTCGGCCGAGTAGCGCACGCAGAAATCGAAGGCGAGCCCGACGAGAAAGACCCGGGTCAGGGATCGCTCGCGCAGATAGCCGATCAGCCCGGTCGGGGTCTTGTGGTCGTTCTCGTAGAAGGCCGAGTAGGAATCGATCTCGCGCCGGTAGCCCTTGCGCAGAACGAGCTCGGCGTGCGGGATGTGGAGGTCCCGGTGGAATGCCGCACCGGGCGTGCCCTTCACGCAGTGATCGGGCCACAGGATCTGCGGGCCGTACGCCGCGGCGATCGTCTCGAGCGGCTTTCGGCCCGGATGCGCCGAGGCGAACGACTGGTGATCCGGGGGATGCCAATCCTGCGTCAGGACGACGTGGCGGAATTTCTGCGCGATCCGGTTGACCACCGGCACCACCTCGTCGCCGCGCGGCACGGCAAGGTTTCCGCCGGGACAGAAATCCGTCTGGAGGTCGACCACCAGCAGCACATCCCGATCGGTGACCGGATAAATCTGCGTCATGCAAGCGCTCCCCGCGAGGGTCACGAGGCCGATCGTTTAGGGCGGTGCCACGCCATTGAGCCGCAGCAAATTTCGAGCGTCCAAGCTAAAGTATAGGTGTTCTCGGCGCGAGAGCCAGCCAGACGGCCCGCCGCCTGCCCTTCGACATCGAGGCGAATCGGCCCGCCCTGGACCTGATCGCCGACTACGCGTACCAACAGCAGCTCGTTCCGACCCGCTTCTTGGTCGAGGAGATGTTCGAGGACACTCGGCATCTTCTCATCGCCTAAAGGATTCCATCGTGACCGCGTCCGGCAAGCTGAAGCTCTTCACGCTCCTCGGCGACTATCCCAATACACTGCCGCTCAAGCGCGGCGAGGTTCGCTCCGACCTCGTCGATTTCGAGTTTGCCGACATCAAGGTCGCGAATACCGGCTTCAAGCCGCTGGTGCGCGAGCACAAATTCGACCTTGCGGAGCTCGCCATCGTCACCTTTCTGCAGGCCAAGGCCTATGCGAAGCCCTATGTGCTCCTGCCGGCCCTGGTGATCGCGCGCAGTCAGCATCACACGCTCGCCCACAATCCCGAGCGCGGCGACATGCGTCCCGGCGATCTGGCCGGCCGGCGCGTCGGCGTTCGCGCCTACAGCGTGACGACCGGCGTGTGGATCCGCGGCATCCTCCGGGAGCAATACGGAGTGGACCTCGACAAGGTGCACTGGGTCACATTTGAAGACCCGCATGTCGCGGAGTACACCGACCCACCCACGATCGAGCGCGCTCCCGCCGGCAAGACCATGGTGCAGATGCTGCTCGACGGCGAGCTCGATGCCGCCGTGGTCGGGGACAAGATGCCGGATGCGCGGCTGAAGACGCTGATTCCGGACAGCGAGAACGCCGCCCGCACATGGGCCGAGAAGCACGGCAATCCGATCAACCACATGCTGGTCATCCGCAGCGAGCTGTCTCGCACGCGCCCGGACGTGGCGCGCGAGGTGTTCAGGCTGTTCAAGCAGAGCCGCGATGTCGCCGTGTCCAACGGCGACAAGAACGCGGCGCAATTACAGTTCGGAGTCGAGCCCAATCGCCGCGCGCTCGAGGCGGTCATCGATATCGCCTATGGCGACAAGCTGATCCCGCGCCGCTTCAGCGTCGACGAGTTGTTCGACGACACGACACGCGGGCTTGCTTGAACCAAAGGGTGCCCTATCGAGGGGCGTCACGGGCAAAAGTCAGCGCATTGCCGCTCGGCGCGGGATGAAGGCTGATCTGGCCGGCAGGTCGGTGCATACACCTTGCGCGACCTCGGCAGCCATTCCGATGGTCTCACCCAGCGTCGGGTGCGGATGGATCGTCTTGCCGATGTCGATTGCATCGGCGCCCAGTTCGATCGCGAGGCAGATTTCTCCGATCATGTCGCCGGCGTTGGGGCCGACGATCGCGCCGCCAATGATCCGCCGGGTCTTCTTGGAGAAAATCAGCTTGGTGAGCCCATAGTCGGCGCCATTGGCGATCGCCCGGCCCGAGGCACTCCAAGGAAACCGCGCGATCTCGACCGCCGCGCCGCGCGCGTCGTCTTCGGTGACGCCGACCCAGGCGATCTCGGGGTCGGTATAGGCGACACAGGGGATGACGCCGGCATCGAAGCCGCTCTTGTGCCCGGCGGCGGCTTCGGCCGCGACATGGCCCTGATGCACGGCCTTGTGTGCCAGCATGGGCTGACCGACGATGTCGCCGATTGCGAAAATATGCGGAATGTTGGTCCGCATCTGCGTGTCGACCACGATGACCCCGCCCTCCGCGCGAACGCCCGCCGCTTCCAGACCCAGCGCTCCGCCATTTGGGCGCCGCCCCGCCGCCTGCAGGATCATGTCATAGGTCTTCGGCTCGGCATTCTTTCCGCCAAATGTGACGGTCACCCCGTCGCTCTTGGCGATGCCTCCGGTCACGTTGGTCGAAAGCATGATGCTGTCGAAGCGGTGCGCGTTCCGCTTCGACCAGATTTCGACCAGATCACGGTCGACACCGGGCAACAGCCTGTCTAGCAGTTCCACCACATCCACGCGCGCGCCCAGCGCGCTGTAGATTGTCGCCATCTCGAGGCCGATGATGCCGCCGCCGATAACGAGAAGCTGCTCGGGAATGGTCGGAAGTTCGAGCGCGCCTGTCGAGTTCACGATACGCGGATCGTCGGGCAGGAACGGCAGCGCGACGGGCGAGGAGCCCGCAGCGATGATGCATGTGGCAAAGACGACATTGCGCGTCGTTCCGGCCGGACATGCGACCGATACGGTATGAGGGCCGGCAAAACGCGCCTCGCCCTGCACGATGGCCACCTTGCGCATCCGCGCCATCTGGCTGAGCCCATCGGTCAGCCTGCGGACCGTTTCAGACTTGAACCCGCGCAGCTTCACGAGATCGATCTCGGGACCGGCAAAGGTCACGCCATGCGCCGAGAGGCGTTCCGCCTCCTCGCGGACCGCGGCGACGTGGAGAAGCGCCTTGGACGGAATACAGCCGACATTCAGGCAGACGCCGCCCAGGGTCGGATGGCGCTCCACGAGCATGACATTCAATCCGAGGTCGGCGGCGCGAAACGCCGCGGAGTAGCCGCCCGGGCCGCCGCCGATCACAAGGAGGTCGCAGTCGGGGCTCGCGGGCCGCCCTTCCGCCTTCGCTTCCGGCCGAACCGCGCTCATCGGATGGACCTCACAGGAGCGCGCGGCGAAAATCGCCGAGCGTGGCCGCGATATGGCCGAGAAAACGGGCTGCCGCGACGCCATCGACGACGCGATGGTCCCACGACAGGCTGACCGGCATGATCAGGCGGGGGGCGAATTTCTCGCCATCCCAGACCGCTTCCGTCTTGCTCCGCGCAGCCCCCAGGATCGCCACCTCCGGCGCGTTGATGATCGGCGTAAAGCCCGCTCCGCCGACGCCGCCGAGTGACGAAACCGAGAAAGAGCCGCCCTGCATGCTCGCGGAGGAAAGCGTCCCGTCCCGCGCCTTCTCCGCAAGCTCGCCCATCTCCCGGGCGATCTGAAGCAATCCCTTGCGGTCGACGTCACGGACGACCGGCACCATCAGCCCTCGGGGCGTATCGACCGCGAAGCCGATATGCACATATTTTTTCAAAACGAGATGGTCGCCGTCCAGAGAGGCATTGAACCGCGGAAAGGCCCGCAGCGCCGCGGCCGCGCTTTTCACCAGGAAGGTCAGCATGGTGATCTTGACGTCCGTGTGCCCGTCCCGATTGAGTTGATTGCGGAAGGATTCCAGCTCGGTGACGTCGGCGTGGTCGAAATTGGTGACATGCGGGATCGTCAGCCAGTTGCGGGTCAGATTCGCGCCGGAAATCTGCTGCACACGGGAGAGCGGCTGGCGCTCGATCTCGCCGTATTTGGCAAAATCGACCTGCGGCCAGGCGGGCAAGCCAGTGCCGATCGACGGGCTACCCGCACCGGCGGCACCGCGCAGCGCAGCTTTCACAAAATTCTGCACATCCTCGCGCAGAATGCGTCCCTTCGGACCGGTCGGCATGACGCGGGTCAGATCGACATCGAGTTCGCGGGCATAGGCGCGAACGGCAGGGGTGGCATGCGCCATCGCGGCGTCCGCGCAGGGCGCGCTTGGAACAGCTGGCAGCGAGGATGACGGCTCTTCCCTTGCTGTGCCCACCTGCGGGGCTAGCTGCTCATCGATGGCCGGCGATTCGGCCCCGGCGGGTGCCTCTTCGGCCGTTCCCACGGCCGCGGGGCTTGCTTCCGGCTCCAGCGTCAGGATCGGCGTCCCTTGCGAGACTTTCGACCCGAGCTCCACCAGCAGCTCCTGGACTATTCCCGCAACGGGAGACGGAACCTCCATCGTCGCCTTGTCGGATTCGATACTGAGCAGCGTGTCGTCGACGGCAATGCTGTCTCCGGGCTTCACCAGGATTTCGACGACGGAAACATTCTTGTAGTCTCCGATATCCGGCAGCGTGATCTGCATCCTGGCGCTCATGGGCGGCCCTTTTCTTTCAATGCTCTGAATGCGCTGATCCAACTTCGCTCAGACCGTCCAGGGCGCCGGAAGGTCGGGCTTGATCCCATACCGCGCGATGGCGTCCGCCACGGTCTTGCGATCGATCGATCCCTCGTCGGCGAGGGCGGACAGCGCAGCGACCGCGATATGATGGCGATCGACTTCGAAAAACGATCGCAGCGCTGCGCGCGTGTCGCTGCGTCCGAACCCGTCGGTTCCGAGCGCCACGAAGCGCGCCTCGACATAGGAGGCAATCAGCTGCGGGTAAGCGCGGACATAGTCGGTGGCCGCGATCACCGGCGCATTGCCGCCGAGGCACTCGTCGAGATGACTTTTGCGGCGTTCGCCATCGGCGTTCAGGATGTTGAAGCGTTCGGCATCCCGGGCATCGCGCGCCAGCTCGCTGAAACTCGTCGCGCTGAAAGTTTCGGATGCCACCGACCAGTCGTCCGCCAGGATCTGTCCGGCGGCGATCACCTCGGGAAGGATCGCGCCCGAGCCGATGAGCCGGACTGTCGCCTTGGCTCTGCTCGGCCCGTTCCGGCCAACCCGATAAAGGCCCTTGATGATTCCCTCTTCCGCCCCCGCCGGCATTGACGGCTGGGCGTAGTTCTCGTTCATCGCGGTAATGTAATAGAACTCGTCCCTGCTCTCCTCCATCATGCCGCGCGCGCCGTGGTGGAGGATGACCGCCATCTCGTAGGCGAAGGCCGGATCATAGGCGCGGCAGTTGGGTATGGTCGCGGCCATGAGATGACTCGATCCATCCTGATGCTGCAGACCTTCGCCGCCCAGCGTCGTTCGTCCGGCGGTTGCCCCGATCAGGAACCCGCGCGCGCGCTGGTCGGCCGCCGCCCAGATCAGGTCGCCGACCCGCTGAAAGCCGAACATCGAGTAGTAGATATAGAACGGCAACATGGAGAGGCCATGCACGCTGTAGGAGGTCGCCGCCGCCACCCATGACGATATCGCGCCGGCTTCGGTGATGCCTTCCTCGAGAAGCTGGCCGTTCGTCGCTTCCCTATAATAGAGCATCGAGCCGGCATCTTCCGGCTCGTAGAGCTGACCGACCGGCGAATAGATGCCAACCTGCCGGAACAGGTTCGCCATGCCGAAGGTGCGCGCTTCGTCGGCCACGATCGGCACGATGCGCGGTCCGAGCTCCTTGTTCTTGAGAAGGCTGCTGAAGAGCCGCACGACAGCGGTCGTCGTCGACATCTCCTTGCCGTCCGCCTTCAGCGCGAATTCCGCGTAGCTCTCGAGCGGCGGGATCGAGACGGTGGATGCTGAGCGCCGGCGCTGCGGCAGGTATCCGCCGAGCGCCGCCCTCCTCTCGCGCAGGTATCTGATCTCCGCGCTGTCCTCGGCGGGCTTGTAGAATTCCAGCCGCTCGACCTGATCGTCGCTCAGCGGCAAGGCGAAGCGGGTGCGGAATTCAAGGAGGGCCCCGATGTCGAGCTTCTTCGCCTGATGGGCGGTCATGCGCGATTCGCCCGCGCCACCCATCCCAAAACCCTTCTTGGTCTTGGCGAGAATGACGGTCGGCCGTCCCGAGGTCGCCTTGGCCGCCTCGAAGGCGGCATAGAGCTTGCGGAAGTCGTGTCCGCCGCGCTTCAACCCATCGATATCGCGGTCCGACATGTGCGCGACCAAGGCGCGGACCTCGGGGTCCTCGGCAAAGAAGTTGGCTAGATTGTAGGCTCCGTCCTTGGCGCCCAAGGTCTGGTATTTTCCGTCGACCGTCGCGGCAAACCGTTTGAGCAAGGCGTGGTTGACGTCGCGCGAGAAGATTGTGTCCCACTCCGATCCCCACAGCACCTTGATGACGTTCCAGCCCGCACCGCGGAACGTGCCTTCCAGTTCCTGGATGATCTGGCCGTTGCCGCGCACCGGACCGTCGAGGCGCTGCAAGTTGCAGTTCACGATGAACGTCAGATTGTCGAGCTTCTCGCGAACCGCGAGCGAGAGGGCGCCGGTCGATTCCGGCTCGTCCATCTCGCCGTCGCCGACGACGCACCAGACATGCTGCTTGTCGGTGTTCGCCAACCCCCGGTCGCGCAGATAGCGCATGAAGCGGGCCTGATAGATCGCGCTGATGGGTCCGAGTCCCATCGACCCGGTCGGAACCTGCCAGAAATCCGGCATCAGCCATGGGTGCGGATAGGAGCACAGCCCATCCGCCGTTATTTCCTGCCGGTAATGCTCGAGCTGACCTTCGCCGAGGCGGCCCTCCAGATAGGCGCGGGAATAGACGCCGGGCGCCGAATGCGGTTGGAAGAACACCAGATCACCGCCATCGCCGTCGCTCGGCGCACGGAAGAAATGATTGAAGCCGACCTCGAAGATCTCTGCGACAGACGCGTAGCTCGCCACGTGACCGCCGAGCTCGCCGTAGCTCTTGTTGGCGCGGACCACCATGGCGAGGGCGTTCCACCGCATGATCGAGGTGATGCGCTCTTCCATCCCGAGATCGCCGGGATAGGGAGGTTGCTTCTCAAGCGAGATGGTGTTGCGGTAGGGGGAATAGGGAAGCGCATCAGCGACAATCCCCATTTCCTTCGCCTTGCTTTCGAGAGTCTCCAGCATGAAGCGCGCCCGCTCGCTGCCAGCGTGGCGAAAGAGAGATTCCAGCGACGACAGCCAGTCCGCGGTTTCCTGCGGGTCGGCGTCACGCCCTTCCCCGCCCGCGACAAACCCTCGCTTCGACGATATCGCTTCCACGTGCCCGCTCCGCTTCCGACGCACGGGGAAAATACCAGCTTGTCGACGGCACGTTGTGCCGAATACGTTGCATATGCCGATAATTTCGGCATATTATGCCTTATGATCGGCTAATTTAAGCGGAATATGCCATTGATCGACATGGATCCCATCGACATACGAATTCTCGACGAGCTGCAGAAAGACGGTCGGCTGACCAATGTCGAGCTTTCCGAGCGGGTCGGGCTTTCGCCTTCCCCCTGCCTTGCCCGCGTGCGCGCGCTGGAGGAGTCCGGCCTCATCGCGCAGTATGTGGCGCTGCTCGATCCGCAGGAGCTCGGCGCCGTCGTCAGCGTGTTCGTCCAGGTGACGCTGGAGCGTCAGGTCGAGAACATGCTGGAGGTGTTCGAGGCGGCGATCAGTCGTTTTCCGGAAGTCATGGAATGCTATCTCATGACCGGGGATTCCGACTATCTCCTGCGAGTCGTGGTGTCCGACACGGTTGCGTTTCAGCATTTCATCGTCGACAAGCTGGTCAAGACGCCCGGCGTCGCAAACATCAGGTCGAGCTTCGCGCTCAAGCAGGTCAAGTACAAGACGGCCTATCCGATCACGGAAATCGTCGAATGGACGAATGAGCGCAGCGAACGACATCGCCGCCGCCGCGCCAGGTCAAGATCCTGAAGAGACCGGAACTCGGTCGCATCGTCGCGTTCATTTTGCAGGCTGAGAGTCGGGGGACGAAGGCTGATGCATATTGGAATTGCCGGGCTCGGCCGCATGGGCGCCGCGATCGCGGGGCGGCTGATGGAGTGCGGGAATACGGTGACGGTATGGAACCGCTCGGCCGCGAAGGTTTTTCCGCTGGCCGCTGCCGGAGCGTTTATCGCCGAGTCTCCCGCTGAGGTCGCTGGTCGCGCCGAGACGATCATCACGATCCTGACCGATGCGGCGGCCATCGACGCCGTCTACCTCGGCCCATCCGGACTTCTGTCCGCGGACATCGCCGGCAAGCTGTTCATCGAGATGAGCACGGTCCGGCCCGAGCACGAGGTCGCGCTCGCGGCGAAAATGCGGGAGAAGGGCGCGTATTTCGTTGAATGTCCGGTCAGCGGCACCATCGGCCCGGCTCGCCAGGGCAAGCTCATCGGCCTCGTGGGCGCCGATGGCCCCGACGCGGAGCGCGCCAAACCGATCCTCGATCAGCTCTGCCGACGGATCGAGCATTGCGGGCCGGTCGGCGCGGGTGCGCTGGTGAAGCTCGCGATCAACCTGCCGCTGATGATCTACTGGCAGGCGCTCGGCGAATCGCTGGCGCTCTGCCGTCCGCTCGGGCTCGATCCGGCACGTTTGATCGACCTGTTGGCCGACACCGGGGGCGGCACGAACGTGCTGAAGACACGCGGCCCCGCGATCACCAAGATCATCAAGGGAGAGGACGCGGGTCCGGTGACGTTCGATCTCGACGGCGGCCGCAAGGATTTGCGCGCCATGCTGTCGCAAGGCGAGGCGCTGGGCATCGACCTCCCGCTCGTCGAGACGACGCTGCGTTGCTTCGAGGAAGCGACGCGCCACGGCCTCGGCGGCGGCGAAGGCGCGGAGCTGTCGCGCTATTGGGCGAACCGTACGACAAGATAAGTCGAGGCGAGGGGCACGACGCGTCAGCGATCACCGAAGACGTTGCGCTCGACCGCGCGCAGATGGATGCGCATCGCGGCCTCTGCGGCGTCGGCGTCGCGGTCTTGCAGCGCCTGAACGATCGCCGCGTGCTCGTGCGACGCACGCTCGATCGCGGACACGGGCTCGATCCGCTCGCGCAGCCGCCCCCAGGTCTCCCGGTTGCGATTGGCCTGGACGGTGTCGAACATCACCAGCATCAGCGCATTGCCGGCGGCCTGCGCGATCGC
The DNA here is from genome assembly GCA_049802835.1 of Bradyrhizobium sp. GTDB lineage: Bacteria > Pseudomonadota > Alphaproteobacteria > Rhizobiales > Xanthobacteraceae > Bradyrhizobium. The sequence continues at coordinate 264 of JBARNF010000595.1, read as the reverse complement.
GCGATGCAGCCGGCAATCGAGCAGCTCCCAGCTGCTCCAGTCCCGAACCGCCGCCATCTGCTTCAGGATGTTTTCGATCTCGAGCAAATCCCGCCCGGTCGCCTGGAGCGCGGCAAGGCGGGCGAGCGGGGGCTCGATGACGAGCCGCGCGGTCATCACCTCGCGCGGATTGGTCAGATCCTGCAGCGAATTGATCGGAAAAGAGATCCCCGCCGGCCGCAACCGCGGGCCGAAAAACGTGCCCTTGCCGATGTGACGCCAGAT
>JBARNF010000594.1:0-5873 GCA_049802835.1 Bradyrhizobium sp. | reverse complement strand
CTGGAACGACGTAGCGACGTCATCGACGTCGGCCACATCGAACGCATCGCGGTTAAGCGGAATAATCGTCGGTCCTTTGTGGACATGGATATTCTTGATCCCAAGCTTCTGCGCCGCCTCGAGATATTTGTAGGACGCCTTGTCGGACAGCTTGTAGCCCTTGGATTCGCCGCGCCACTCGGCGGTGTAGAGCTTGACGCCCTTGAGCTTGTGCTTCTCGGACAGGGCATGCAACTCCTCCAGGCCCTTGGTGCCGTCGCGCGGGTCGAAGGCGCCGTTCAGGATGAAGCGATCCGGATGGTTCTTCTTCATTGCGGAATTGCGCTCGGTGGTGTTGAAGCCGTTCTTGTAGAAATCGGTGAGATAGGTCGGCTGCAAGATGGCCATGTCGTCATAGCCGGCGACGAACAGATCGTCGAACATCGTCTTCGCGTCGTATTTTTCGAACTTCTCTTTTTCCCACTTTTCCGAGGGCGGACTGAGATTTGAATGGTAGGCATAGAAGCATTCGATGAACTGCTTGCCGTGAATGTTCTTCTGGTTGGCAGGGCTGCCGTCCCAGAAATGGGTGTGCCCGTCGATCACGAAAATCTCTTCGCCCGTCGCCGTCCTGTACATCGCGCTTCTCCCAATTTTGCTGTTATGAGGCGCGCCATTGATGGCGCGGCCGGTTGGCCCGGCCGGATCGAGGCCGGCCGGGCATCCTCTGCAATCTGCTCAGACGATGTATTTCATCATCTCGTTCATGTCGCCGAACAGCATCACGGTGTTGTCGTCGATCATGACCATCCGGCCGTAATGCGTCGACGTCGAAATCTCGAACAGATATGGCGTCATCTCACGTCCGAGCTCTTCCGAGATTTCGTCCATCTTGAATTCCATCTTGCCGATGCCGTCGATCCGGATCATCGCCGGCATATAGGTCACGGTGATGTGGTCGTGGCGGCTCATGACGTCGGCGATGGCGCGCGCCTCGACGCTATCGTTCATCGTGACCCCGCATTGATGGGACACCGTATCCTCGAACGTGATGTCCTTCATCGATTTGAAGATGTTCTCGGCTTCGTGCATCATGGTCGCTCTCCTGACGGATTGAATGAAAGGCGTGGGCATCGGCTACGAGGCGAGACTGGCCGGGACCGTCAGGCCCAGCTCGGCGGCGATGCCTTTGATCCGGTTCTTGGCCTGCGCAAGCGCCTCGCTGAACGACACGACCTTGACGCGGGGCTGCGACCAGATCGGCTGCAGCCGGTTGGCCGCGTCGAGCGCGAGCTCGGCGTGCTTGGCCAGCCATTTGTTGAACAGCGCAATGTTGTGCGCCGAATGCGTGGGATCGGTGCCGAGGATGTGGAACAGCTCGACCGTGTTGGCGAGATTGCGCTCGTAATCGGCCTCCGCAGCCGACACCACCGCCGGCGTGATGAAGTCGTTCTGCGCCGACGCGGCCTGCATCAGGAACCCGGACCGGAACAACTCGCCGACCAGCGGTTCGAACACTGCGTTGGTGGCGAAATACTGCTCGAGATAGTCGTTCGACCCCATCACCGACTCGATCGACTTGCGCACGCCCTGCCAGATCGGATCCTCCAGCCAATGCTGCTTGCCCGCGTTCACATCGAAGCCGGGAAGGTCGAGCGCGATTTCGCTCAGATAGAGCGTGATATCCTGGGCGAAGCGCAGCTTGTAGGACGAGTTGGTCAGGATCGCATTGTTGACCATCTGCGTGTAGCCATACCGCTGCGCCTGCATGGTCGACGTCCCCAGTCCGAACTCGGCATGCTTGTAGGCGCCGAGATGGTTCTGCAGGATCTTCACCCAGGCGGGGTCGAAGCGCGTCGGCGCGCCGGATTTGCGACCGTTCTCGATGGTGTTCTGCACCATGCCGCAGATCGTCGACTGGCGCTGATAGTGCGTCCGCTCCCACTCCTGATCGACGGCGCGGAACTTGTGCCAGTTGGCACTCTTCGCCGCCGTCCAATCCTTGCTGTAGGTCGGCGTTCCATCGGGGAACGAGATGATCCAATCCTGCAGCAGATAGCGCTCCGGATCTGGCTGGACATCGACCGTCATGTCCTCGTAGTGGGTCGCCTTGCGGCCCTTGGGCTCGAAATAGTTGTATTTTCGGCTGTCGGAGCCAGGAAAGACTGCGGATCCCGCCGCCCCCGATTTGGCCACTGCCGGCTCCGCGGTGGCTCTGCCTGCTTGTGCACTCATGATGACCTCCCTCTCTTGCTCTTGTGTTGCGACGATTTCAGAACGCCGTCATCGCATCGCCGGCGTAAACTTGTCGAAATAGATGTGGTCCGGCTCAACGCCGTTGACCTGCAGGATCGGCAGCACCGCATCGATCATCGGCGTCGGTCCGCAGGCATAGGCGTCGATCGTCCCCGCCAGCTGTTCTTCGCGCAGATGGCGCGCGACGACCTCATGGACGAATCCGGTCTCGCCATCCCAATGGTCATCGGCACCGGCATGCGAGAGTGCCGGCACGAACTTGAAATCCTCAAGCTGCTTGCTGATCTCCGCCAGTTCGTCGAGGTAGAACAGATCGGCGCGCGTCCTGGCGCCGTAGAAGAACGTGATCGGCCGCTGTTCGCGGCTTGCGATGTGGTCGGCCAGAATTGACCACAGCGGCGACATTCCGGACCCGCCGCCGATCAACAGCATCGGGCCGGGTCGCTGTTCGCGCCGAAAGCACGTTCCGTAGGGGCCCTTCGCGATCACCACGTCACCGATGCCGAGCCCCCCATCGAGCTGCGCGGAAAAAGCGCCATTCGGATATGTCTTGATGATGAAGCGGAGCTTCGTATCTTCGCCCGGCGCGTTCGCCATCGAAAATGCACGGGTGATGCGGCCGTCGTCGATCGTCAGGTCGACATACTGGCCGGCCCAGAACTTCATCGGCTTGCCGATGTCGATCTCCAGCAGACGGATGTCGGACGTCAACGCGGTTATGGCCGCGACGCGCCCGCGAAACGTCTTGACCGCGATCGATCGCCTCAGCAGGTCCTCGTCATAATTGAGCAGCTCGAAGCTGACGTCGCTATAGGCGTGTGTCCGGCACAGCAGCACATGCCCGTTTTCGCTCTCATAATCCGGCAGCGCGAAGGTCGAGTATTTCATCAGCTCGATGTCGCCGTCGATGAGCTTCGACTTGCAACTCCCGCACTGGCCTTCCTTGCAGCCGTGCATCAGCGAGATGCCCTGGCGAAACGCCGCATCGAGCACGGTCTCGCCTTCCTCCACTTCCATCTCGATTCCGACGGGCTCGAAACGAACCTTGTGAACCTGCACGTCCGTCATGACAGCCCCTCTACCAACCGACATCGACAACCTCCCCGACACACGCAAGCTGATGGTCGCAGGGAGCCGGCGAACCGGCCCCCTGCTGCCGCATCGTCAGTGGCAAGGATTGATCGTGAAGCCCTTGCGATAGTCGGCGACCGCGACCTCCCGCTCGATCGGCGAGAGCGCGCGGAAGCCGCGCAAGGGGCTGCCGAGCTGGTGGCCGCGCACGTCATCGAGCGTCCACATGTCCTTGGCGTCGAACCGCAGATGCGGCTGAGCCGTCAGGGTCTTGCCGTCCGGACGGACGAAGCCGAGATCCTTGATGGCGTCGGCAATGTCCCAGCCGTGATAGCAGTCTTCCCATTCGCGGCGACCGCTGAAGCGGCCCATCGCCGGCGTGGCGCGGCCTTCATACTCGGCGGCGAACGCCACCTTGTGGGTCCAGCGGCAGCCTTCCGAGCAATAGGTGTACATCTTGCCGTCGACCTCGTCGCAGACGAAGTCCTCGCGGATCAGGCAAGGCACCATGCAGCTCCAGCACCGGTGCGGGTAGACGTAGCCCACGTCGCTGTTGAAGAGGATGTTGGTCTCGCCCGGCACGCTCAGCTTCGCATACCACTTCCAGAAGTCGCCGAACTCGGCGTACCAGCCCGGATATTTGTGCTCGAACCACTCGAAGTCCTTCTCGGTCTGGGCCTCGATCCGCCAGAAGTTCGCCGACCAGCCGACCGCGAAGAACTGCGCGGTCTTGTGGACGTAGTTCTTCTTGACAATCCGGTCCCAAGCGGCTGCGACGTCATCGTGATGGATCTTGATGCCGTATTTCTCCAGCGGCAGCATGTAGGTGCGATAATAGTCCTCATAGATCCAGCGGTGCCATAGCTCCGCATAGGACTCCTTGTTCTTGTCGCGGTTCGTGGTGCCGTATTCGATGAAGGTGCCGATCGCCGCGTCGACGATCGCATGGTTCTGCCAGAATGCGTATTTCAGGTCGCGTTCGAGCAACTGATGGTTCGACGGATCGTTGATCATCGCCATCAGCATCGAGTGGCCGTTGCCGATGTGGCGCGATTCGTCCGACTGCACCGACAGGAACACGGTCGGCAGCGCGTAGTCGCCGTTGCGGGCCGCTTCCGACGGCATCGCCACGAACAGGGTGTTGGTGAAGGCCGTCTCGGCGACCACCGTGAGGTAGACGTTGGCTGCGGTGATCGCATCCCCGGTCAGGAACCCCTCGGCGAACTGGCGCCCGATCGTCGTGGCGTAGCACTTGCCGAACGCCGCCTCGGTGATATCGAACCCTGCCGGATCGATGTAGTTCTCCATGTACCACTTCTTGAGATTCATCTGGATCGTCGAATGCCGGAATTCGTCGACCATCTGCATCGTGAAGCCGGTACGCAGCTCCTCGCCCGGCGCCAGCCGGCCGACCATCGCCATCGACCGGGCCGCCGAGATCTCCGGGAACGGGATGATGGCCAGGAACAGCTTCATCCACTCGACCCAGCGCGGCTCGACATTGCGGAACATGTCGCCACGCAGTGCCGCATCGAGCGCGCCGTAGACGCGATTGTCCTTCTCCTCCTGCATCGGGAAGTACGATCGCAGGACCTGCTTCATCGGATCGCGCGGAGTCTTCGAAATCTTGTAGTCGGTCGGGAACGTCATCGCTTCCTGGACATAGCTCGGCGTCCAGCCGAGATCCGCGACGCGACCGGCTGCCTCGGCAATCGTGATGCCCTTCTGAGCGGTAATCTTATTGAGCGTCAGACTTGCAGACATTTCCTTCTCCTTTGAACGTTGCATCAGCTTTCTGCATTCAGGCTTCGATCGTTCGATCGCGGCAGCGGCGACAAGCAGCTGCTCCCGCGACGTCTCCTGCAAATTCACGTCTGCCCATCAACTTTGAGGTCCGAAAATTGACTTTGACTCCCACAATGGATTTGGCATTTCAGGCAGGTTTGGCAGCACTCGCCGCACCGTCCGCTTCCGCGCCGCGGCCGACCAGAGGCCGGCCTTCCGCGACGAACTTCGCCGCCAGCACCAGCGTGCCGATGGCAAACTCACTGCCGTGCCGCGCGATCATCGCCTCGGCTATCTCGCCGACCTGCGCGAAGAACGCGTCCTTCGACCGGTCCTCCTCGGCTTCCCGAGGCGGCGTCTGGCCGTGAACCGGCGGCACTGCCGAGGCAGGCGCGCCGGACTTCTTCAGATTGAGCCTGCTCATGTCGACCTTGCTCATCATGCGTGTCCTGTACGTTTGTGGTCGTCATCCGTGGGCGTGCTATCGAATTCCAACAGGGCGTGGTTGAGCCACTCACGCTCGGCGACGAGCCGCGCGTGCTCGTCGCGTAGCTTGCCGAGACGATCGACGACCCTGTCGAGCTCGTCCCGCGCGGCGCTGTCGCCTTGCGCGCGCGCAAGGTCGCGCCGTGCGCACTCCAGCTCGATTTCCGCGCCGCCCCGCGCGCTCTCGTTCCGGAGCTGCAACTCGTTGTTGCGAATGATGCCCTCGATCAGCTTGTGCCGGGAGATCATCCGCTCGCGCGCGAGCTGCGATTGGGCCGTTTCCTCGGCCGTTATCT
>JBARNF010000593.1:0-2155 GCA_049802835.1 Bradyrhizobium sp. | reverse complement strand
CCTGCAGCGAGTCACCCGAGATCATCCTGTTCGACCAGTTCTGGCTGTGGGCATAGAACTCGGTCGCCGCTTCCTTGTCCTTCAGCCCATTGAAATCGGCGAACAGGTCAATGGTATCGCCGGCCTCTTCGTCCGCGCGCTCCTTCGTCTCGCGCTTGAGATCGTCGATGATGACCTTCGGATGGACCTTTTCCTGGATATAGAGCGGCGGCGCCGCGACGATGAGGTCGGACCAGTCCTGCTCGTCCTTGCCGCGCCAGACGAGCTGCGGATCGAGATCGCGATTGCGCCGCTCATAGGCGAGCTGGACCGGGCTCTTGTCCTCCTCGCGCATCACGCTCTCGAATTCCGCCGTCGGAATGTTCAGCCGTCGCGCGGCTTCGTGCTTCAGCGCCGCGACCTCAATCGCCCTCTTCGCCATCACGAACGCCCCTTCTTGCGCAGGCTTACGCGATAATGATACGGCGCCGTCTCCTCCACCCGAACGATATCGCCTGGCAGCGCGCCGTTCTTCGCGAAGAACTGCCGAACCCAGCCGCGCTTGCGGAAAAACTCCTTCTTGCCATCGATGTCAGTCTCAACCGGAGCGGGTCCGCCCCAATCAACGAGTGCCGAGCAGGGCGCGGCCTTGGCTGCGCTAGAACCGCCAATCAAGTCGGATGGAAATCGACCGAGAAAGCCTTTCATGTAGAAGTGGCTGTTCTTTGGGTTCAGATTGCCTTGAGTAATTTCGACCTCCCCCCAAACACCTGATTTTGCCCTGGCACTAACTTTCTTCGCCACTATGCCGCCTCCCGCATAACCAGCCGGTCAATCAACTTGTCGAACTCCGCCTCGATCTCGTACACCGCGGTGAACTCCGCGAAGGCCCAGCGCCCGAACTTGCCGAGGTTGTTCACCCCCGGAACCCAATAGGAGCGCATCGTGTTGGCCTTCTCCTTGGCGTTCTCGCCGCGGAAGCCCTTGATCTCGACGATCAGGTTCAGCGGCTCGGCAATCCCTTCCTTGGAGAATTTGCCGTCGTTCACCTGCACGATGAAGTCGGGGATGTACTTCTTCGGACTCGAGCCCGTGAGATACGGCACTTCGAGGCCGAGGTTCTGGTTCTTGACGTAGGCTCGCACCCGCGGATGCGCCTCGGCGACGCGGCAGAACTCCGCCTCCCAGTCGCTATCGCAGATCACCCAGTTGACGTGAGACTTCGGTGGCGGCCCATTCGTCTGCCAGCGCGTTTCCTTAGAGGTGGTGAAGTTCACATAGGCCGTGGAGCCCGTCGGATTGTAGGCGTCGAGGATCGCCTTCACCGGATTCTCGCCGACTAGCGAGAGCGTGATCGCGGCCTTGATCCGCTCGGCCGCCATGTCGGCGATCTCCTTGTAGAGGAGCTGTGCCGGATAGGTGCCGCCCGAGCATTTCAGCCAGCCGCCTTCCAGCCATTGTCGCGTGATCCGCTTGAGCTGGCCGAACAGGTGGAGCTTCGGTTCCTCGCCGGGATCGCGGTACTTGTTGTAGAGAAGGTGTCGCGCGAGATGAAACAGGATGGTCGATGAGCGCGTGTCTTCGAGATGTGCGACGGTGAGATCGACGCCTTCCCCGATGATGCCCTGATTCTTCGTGACAGATGGTCCGACCAGTTCCGGCGTCAGATGCAGGATGTGATCGGGACCGAAGGTCGCTTCGAGCCGCTCTGCGGGCAGTTCGACCCGATAGCCTTCGACACGCGGAAACACGATTTCGAGCGCGTCGCGCTCAGGCTTCACTGCATGAACACGGATGGTCTCTCGCGGAGGCGCCGGCTTTACGACCACGGGCTTGGCCGCGAAGTCGAACGGAATGCCAAGCACGTCGGCATACTCGACGTTGAACAGGCCATCGTCGTTCAAATCATAGGATTGACGGCGCAGGCCGCGGCCGACGACCTGTTCGCATAGGAGCTGCGTGCCGAACGCGCGCACGCCGAGGATATGGGTGACCGTGTTGGCATCCCACCCCTCGGTCAGCATCGAGACCGAGACGACGCAACGGATCTGCTCGCCGAGCCTATCCTTCTTGCCGACCGTGTTCATGACCTCGCGCAGCAGGTCCTCATCGGTGATCGCGTCCACGTCCCGCTCCGGGAAACGCTGACGATACTGCGACTTGAACTCCTCAATCT
>JBARNF010000592.1:0-6479 GCA_049802835.1 Bradyrhizobium sp. | reverse complement strand
GTTCCGACCTACGCCGCGCTGCGCCAGCTCGGGCGCGGCGGCGTCGCCGACCTGATCGACCGCTGCTGCGCGCACGCCCATGCGCTGGTGATGCGGATCGGCAGCCTACCCGACGCGCAGGTGATGTGGGAGCCTGTCATCAATCAGGGCCTCGTCCGTTTCCTTGATCGACGGCCGGATGCGCTTGATGACGATCATGATCGGCGTACCGACGAGATCATCGGGCGCATCACCGCGTCAGGCGAAGCCTTCTTCGGCGGCACGACCTGGCGCGGCAAACGGTGCATGCGCGTGTCCGTCTGCAACTGGCAAACCGGCGGCTCCGATGTCGATCGGGCAGTGGCGGCGGCACAGCGTGCGCTGGAGCAGAGCTAGCGCGGCGGATCTGAAATTAGCCTCGCCGCAAACTCCTCACGCGAGGCAATCGCTCACAGCGGCAACGACGTCGATGACATCAACACGCTGCCGGGCTTCATCAACGTCGGCATGTCCCCGAAGACGTGGGAGGCCGCCGGGTATTACGGCTCGGTATTACGGTGGTATTACGGTGACAGTCCACAAAACTCGCTTGCCCGCCGCTCACCCCTCTTCCTCCTCCGCCGGCTTCGGCCCGCGCTTGGCGGGCTTGAGCACCCGGCCCGTCAGTTTCTCGATGCGGGCGAGAAAGCGGTCGCTGCCGATCGGACGACCGATGCTCTCGGCGGCGCGCAGGCGCGCGAACAGATCGTCCTCGTCCTCCGGCGCGCGGCTCAGGAGCCCGGCGATGTCGGGAAACAACTTCTTGACCGGCGCCAGCGCGGTCACGCCGTCATCGCGCCCGCGCAGATGCGCGCGCGTGCTCGACCAGCGCCAGTCCTGGGCCCGCGCCACCAGCCGCGCCCGCACCGGGTTGAGGCTGACATAGCGCAGTGCAGCCGCCAGATGCGCCTCGTCCATCGCCACGGCGCCGAACCGCCCCTGCCAGAAATGCCCGCTGCGCTTGCGGCGCGCCTGGATGATGCCGGCATAGATGCGATGCACGCGCGACAGCGCGCGGCGCAGGCCGTCGGCATCCGACGGCACCAGGATCAGATGCACGTGGTTCGGCATCAGGCACCACGCCCAGACTTCGACATCCGCCGCCTCGCAATGGGTCGCGAGCAGATCGCGGTACAGCGCATAGTCGTCGTCGCCGAAGAACGTCCGCGCGCCGCCATTGCCACGCTGGGTGACATGGTGCGGCAGACCGGGGATGACGACACGGGCAAGGCGGGCCATGGCCCACCCTGCGCGCTCGGGCGGCAGATGTCAAATTGAGTGCACTGTCACCGCAATGGAGACTAGTGCGGCGGCCTGATCATCAGGCCTTGACCGGTCGGAAGCGCCAGGATCTCGACGCCATGTTGCGATGCCCATGTGTCGAAAGCACGTTTCTGAATCTCGTATCGGACAAAGCCGTAGTCATCGAGGAGGATGGGTGCGCCCGGCTGCAGCTTGTCCCAGAAGTAATTGATTGCCGCGATCTCCGGAGTAGCGTTGTTCATGTCGATCGAGAGGTATGCGACCTTGCCGACATCGGCCGTCGTCAATGTGGAGGGAACGCTGCCTCGAATGATGTCGACGTTCTTGAATTCAGCGAAATTCCTGACGGCCTTCTCGTACAGGTCCTCCTTATACATCTCGCGAAAATTGGCCAGGTTTCCAGCGCCAATCTCTTCGTCGGTCACTTGCGTCTCGTCAAGGCCGGTAAAAGTATCGAACAGGAAAAAGCGGCGATCGATGCTGTTCCAGTCGAGAAATGTCATGATCGACGAACTTAGCATGCCGCGGCAAACGCCGCACTCGACGAAGTCGCCGCCCAAAGCCAGCGCGACGCTGGCGCACCAGAGCGCGACGTGCGTTCGCCAGAAATACTTGGGGTCATAACCTTCCGCGATGACGCCGCGTTCATAAGCCGCGACGAACCTTGGATCGCGCATGAATTCGTGGTTGTGCACGATTGCAGGGTCGGTCCGAAGCCCCCAATGGTCATAGACGGGGGTGTAGAGCTTGTCCTTCGGCGGTTCTGCTGCGGCGAGCGCGGGGCTGGTTGCGGTTGCAAGTTCAAGCCTCAACTTGACGAGCTCGGCCGTGGCGTCACGCAGCGCCAGGCTCTCACGCTGCAGGTTCTGCAGGTACCAGACAGGGACCACATCGACCGGCTCACCGTTCTGCGGAATCTTCCGGAAGTCATGCGCGGCCTTGTTGAACTGCAGCGCTCCATCGAGTTCGACGGCTTGTTCAGGAGGAGCTGCAGCTTCGACCGGGACTGTTTCCTTATCTGGCTCTGACATCAATCGATCCAGCGTGGATCGACGAACAAGGTGAAAACCAACACCGTTGAGAAGCCCGTTTAATTTGGCTCCATATGACGCAAGCATAGCAATGCACTCCCCCAATCAGCAAAACGGACGCGCTCGTCTTCTTTGAAAGGCCCGAGGCTGGTTATCGCTCACGACTGCTCGGCCCCTTGCCCCGGCAATATCCGGCAAGGCGATCGGTATTACCACCACAACCCAAGGAAGTCGACGATCCCCTGCAGGGTGGAACCGGCGCAGCCCGGCCAAGGAGCTTTCCCGGAGTTGGTAGTTACGTTGACAGTGCACTTAACTCGCAGCCGCCCTGCCCCGGGCTCCGACGCAGAACGGCGCCGGTCGTTGTCGAGCCTCGGTCCGCTCGACGTCACCGCGGCGGCATCTTGTCGAACGTCGGCAGCGCCGGATCGAGGTGATCCCAGGCAAATCCGGCCGCGGTCCACGACACCAGCTGCGGCTTGTAGCGGCTGGGGTCGTCGAGGCTCGCCGGCGGGACGATGAACACGTCGGGCATCGCGGGGAATGTCAGGTGGACGTGCGAGCCGCAGGTCGGGCAGAACGCGCGCCGCTTCACGGTGCCGCCGTCGCCGACGCTCTGCCAATGCGAGACGTTGCCCTCGACCTTCACCTCCGCCGCGACGAAGGTCAGGTGCGATTGATGCCCGGTGCCGCTGTCGCGCTGGCATTGCCGGCACTGGCAGTCGAGCATGATTGCGGGCTCGCCCGAGATCTCGTAGCGGACCGCGCCGCAGGCGCAGCCACCGGAATAGGATGTCGCCATGTCGTTCTCCGGTTGCTTCACTGCAGCTTTTGCGGCGACGCCTGCTCGGCGGCGACCATTTCGAGAGTCTTGACGACCTTCTTCCAGCCCTCGCCCATCTTGCGATAGGCGGTGTCGTTGGTCGGCAGCACGAAGCCGGCATGGACCAGGCGCAGGCGCGTGCCCGCCTCGGCCCTGGACAGGCTGAAGGTGACCACCGTGTCCAGTGGCGCGCCATAGCCGACATTGCCCTCATGTCCGCCCCGCCACGCATAGGACAGCCGCTCGTTCGGCACCACGTCCAGCACCTCGCAATGAATGGTGCCGTCCCAGGCGCCGGCCGGCGTCGTCTGGAAAGTGAAATGAGTACCGACGACGGGCGCGAAGCCGGTGGGCGCCATCAACCAACGGCCGATCAGCTCGCCGCCGGTCAAGGCTTTCCAGATCACCTCCGGCGGATGTGGGAAGATGTCGTCGACGACGATGGCCTGGGTGTCCGGCTTGACGGCTTGGTTCATGGGTCGATGTCCTTCAGCAGGTTTCTGAGATCGGCGAAGCGGTCGCGCCAAAACACGCCGTAATGGCTCATCCAGTCGGCCAGCGGCGCCAGCCCGCGGGGTTCGGCGCGGTAATAGACGTTGCGGCCCTCGGGGCGCTCGCAGACCAGGCCCGCCAGCTTCAAGGACTTGAGATGCTGGGAGATGGCGCCCTGCGTGACGCTGCTGCCGCGGGTCAGCTCGGCGACGGTGATCTCGTCGGACTTGACGATCCGCTCGAACACCGCTCGCCGGGTGGGGTCAGCCAAAGCGCGCATGACGGTCGTGATGGTTTCAGCTTCGATCATGGACAATACAATAGCTAAGACTAATCAATTAGTCAACGCTAATTTATTCGAGCGGGCCGCGCTGGCAGACCGGGAAGATGGAGACCGGGGAAGACGGGAGACCGGGCCAGCCCATCGGGCGCGCAGGATACGTCGCGCACTCTGCCAGTCATCGCGCCCCGCCCCGCGGCTGTCCAAGCTGCGGTGCATGGCCGCACCTTTGACTTGGGGTCACCGTCATCGAAGCTTGCGGCGCCAAATTGCCGAGAACGCATTCCCTCCTGATTGCGAATCGACGAAGGTCGTACAGCCATTGCGTGCAATGGAGCGCTTCCCGCGGAGGATTGCACTTGCAAAGCAGCGTCGGCTCGCGTGCCTTTCAGAACGCAAGGCTGCAGAAGCAGGCCCGGAAGCGGGCGGACGCGCTGTTGCCGGCAGCGGTCAAGGCCTATCGCGAGGGCCGGCATCCGGAGGCTCAGGCGCTGTGCCAGCAGATCCTGCAGGACCTGCCGCATCATTTCGGCGCCCTGCATCTGCTCGGCGTGTCCGAACGGGACTGCGGCCGTTTCGACCAGGCGATGCTGGTGTTGACGCGCGCGGTCGAGGTCGACCCGCGCTCGGCCGCAGCCCAGTCCGATCTCGGCTTGTCGCTGTTCCGGCTCGGCCGCCATGAGGAGGCCCGCGCCCATTTTGAACGCGCCATCGCCCTCCAGCCGAACTCCCCGACCGCGCTCACCCATCTCGGCAATACACTGATGAGTCTCTTCCGTTTCGAGGAGGCGATATCAGCGCATGACCGCGCCATCGCGCTGAAGCCGGACTATGCCGACGCCTATGCCAATCGCGGCATGGCGCTGATGTTCACGAGCCGGCACGAAGAGGCCGGCCAGAGCTTCGATCGCGCGCTCTCGCTGCAGCCGCGGTTGCTGACGGCCCTGTTCGGCAAGGCCCTGGTCAGCATGAACTTGAGAAATTTCGATGCTGCACTGGCAGCGCTGAATGCGGCGCTGGCCATCAATCCGCATGCGGCCGGCATCATCGCCCAGCGCGGGCGGGTCTATCAGGAGCAGGGCAGGTTCGACGCAGCGGAAGCCGAGTTTGACGCGGCACTCGCCCTCGAACCGCTGCTGGAAGACGCACTGCGCGGCAAGGCCACGGTTGCTCTCGTCAGGGGGCATATCACCCTGGCAATCGCGTTCATCAACAAGATGCTGGCACAGAACCCGAATTCGGAGATCGCCTGGACCCTGCTCGGCGTCTGCTCTGCGATGCAGGGCGACATCGCCACGGCGATCGCGCATTACGACCGCGCGCTCGCGATCAAGCCGGACCATGAGGACGCGATCACCAAGAAGATCTTCGCGCTGGATTTCCTGCCCGACGTCAACGTGAAACGTCTCCAGGCAGAACGGAAATACTGGTGGGACGCGATCGGCTCGCGATTGGAACGCCGCTCGCTCGGCGAACGCGATCTCGATCCCGATCGGCGACTTGTCGTGGGCTACGTCTCGTCCGATTTCCGCGACCATTCGGCGGCTTTTGGCTTCCTGCCGATCCTGCGCCATCACGATCACGCGAAGTTCGAAATCCTTGCGTATTCCTGTTCGCCGATAAGAGACGCCAAGACCGACCTCTGCCGCTCGCTGGTCGATCGCTGGGTCGACGCCTCGCTGTGGGGCGACGACAAGCTCGCCGATCAGATCCAGGCCGACAAGGTCGACATCCTCGTCGACCTCTCAGGACATTCCGCCGGCCACCGGCTCACTTTGTTTGCGCGCAAACCCGCCCCAATCCAGGTCTCGGCCATCGGCAGCGTCACCGGGACGGGGCTGCCCGTCATGGATTATCTGCTGGCCGATCCGGTGGTGATTCCGGCCGCGGTCCGACCTCTGTTTGCCGAAAAGATCTACGACCTGCCATCGCTCATCACGATCGAACCGCCGCCCCCAATTCCGCCATCGCCGCTGCCGATGCTTCGCAACGGCCACGTCACCTTCGGCGCGTTCAATCGCATCGACAAGCTATCCGAGCCGGCTCTCACACTCTGGTCGAAGCTGATGGCTGCAACGCCGGGCTCGATCATCGTCGTCAAGAACCATTCGATGAGCGACTCCCTGCTGCGCGACGGATTGATCGCGCGCTTCGTCGCCCACGGCATTGCCGCCGACCGCGTCCGTTGTGTTGGAAAAACGACGCGCGAGGCGCATCTTGCGATGTTCGCCGAGATCGACATCTCACTCGATCCGTTCCCGCAAAATGGCGGCATCTCGACCTGGGAGTCGCTGCAGATGGGCGTGCCCGTCGTCACCAAGCTCGGCAGCGGCCCCGCCGCCCGCGCAGGCGGAGCGATCGTCAAGGCGGTCGGCCTCGACGACTGGGTCGCCGACGATGACGAAGGCTATCTCGCCATCGCGCTGAAATTCTGTTCCCGGCCTGCGGAGCTCGCCGCGCTCCGCGCCCGGCTGCCGGCCATGGTCTCGAATTCAGCCGCCGGCAACGGCGCGATCTACACGCAGCATGTGGAAACGGGATACCGGACGTTCTGGCGCGACTATTGTGCACG
>JBARNF010000591.1:0-1749 GCA_049802835.1 Bradyrhizobium sp. | reverse complement strand
TCGTCGAGGAGAACATCTTCTCTCTGCAGGTGATCTGGAAGCGTACGACGTCGCGGTGGCGCTTTGATTTCCGGAACGAGTCTTGGTTGCGCTTCCTTAACGCGGCCGATGTCGCTGTCAAGGTCCTCAAGACCGAGCGTAAGCTGGTCGGGATCGAAGCGCTCGGAGCTGCGGCCGAACTGCATTTGCTGCAGCTGTTTGATGATGGATTTGAGCCGCTCGATCTCGGTGTCGCGATGGTCGATCGCAGCGGCAATGTCGCGCACCAGGCGCTGCAGAAGCCCAGGATCGGATGAGATTGGTGAGATCGAGCTGCACGTCCGATGGTACTCGAACACGCCGATTCGTAGAAGAATCGCAACTCAGTTCAGAACCGGTTTTTACAGATCACCCTGCAATCGCAGGCTTCCAGACGCGTTCTGGCGCGCGCCAGTCGATGCCTTCGATCGGCATCGCGAGCTGCGCCGGCGTGAGCGTGATCGAGCCATCATAGCCCGCCATCACCGGCCACACGAAGCCGCCCTGGTCGATGCGCTTGGTGAACAGACAAAGGCCGTTTCCGTCCAGAAGAGTACCTTGAGGATCGATGCTTTCTTGCCGCGGAAGGCGAACAGATGACCGGAGAACGGATCCTTCGTGAGCGTGTCTTGGACCAGCATTGCGAGCCCATCCATGCCTTTGCGCATGTCGGTGTAGCCGAGCGGCAGGTGCGCTTTCACGCCTGCAGGAACGAACATCAATGTGCGGTCTCTTTGCTCTCGATCTGCGCTCGCACGGCGTCCGGATCGCTGCCGGCGGGAGCGAAGACACGCCGTCCATCGACGAGATCGACGGCACCATGCCCTCCGGTGGACGCACGAGATCGCGCAGGGCGCGCGCGGCGGGCATGTCGTCGGGCAACACGACACGGGCGAGCTTGGAGCGCTTCTTTTGCGCGATGCCGAACCGCGCGCGCCAGCGGAACAGCAGCCCGGTGACGATCCCATGCTTGCGGGCAACGGCAGAGACCTTGGCGCCCGGCAGCTCAGTCTCCCTGGCAATTGCGAGCTTCTCCTCGTCGCTGAAGAAACGCCGGGCCGGCGTTTTGGGCGCGGCCGGATCGCCGATTTCGGCGGGTGTCAAGCGGCGTTCGGGCTGTGAGTTCCTAGCACTAGTGCTAACGGCCGGACGGGCGGAGGGATAAAGATGGGAGCGCCAGTTGATCGTGACCTCGCCGGCCGCCAATCGGTAGCGCCATTTGCACAGCGAATGCGGCGACAGCTGCATCGCCGCGGCGTAGGGCGCGGAGCTCCATTCCGCTTCGGTTCAGCGCCTCGACATGCATCGCCGAGAACGCCTGAGACGCCCGATTGAGCACATCCGAAATGACCGTGACCCTGCGCTGCTTCTGCTTTCGGAGCGCCTTTTCCCGCTCTTCCCGGGCGCGCTCACGGCGCAATTCTGTCTGATATTTCTCAAGCGTAAGCGCAGTCTCAGTACGCATCCGGTGTCTCATTGCCAACCAGCCGCTTCAGCCAACGTCGCAGAGTGTTCTCGGTCAGACGTTGTTGCTGGCAGTATTTGCGGATCCCGAGACCGCTCCGACGCCAAGCTTCGATGTGCAGCGACCACCATTTGCGGCGCGCTCTGTTCTCGAAATGTTTGGATCCCACCGGAGATTCTCCACAGCAGCAGAGAACTCGAAATGGAACGACAACACACGAGGGGGAAGGTGTGCAGAGACCGGACGGTTACAGGGCGACGTTCTAG
>JBARNF010000590.1:0-3030 GCA_049802835.1 Bradyrhizobium sp. | reverse complement strand
TCTCTTCCTCGCTCTCGAGGAAATCGAGCCGCCCAAAGCGGAGGCCGAGTCGTTTCATGTAGGCGCTGATGCGCTCCTGAACCGTTGCCGACAGAGCCCACGGATGCCACTGGTCTCTATCGCTGCTGATTAACGTGCGCCAGTCCTCCACTCCGAGCTCGGCCCGCGTCGATCGCATCTCGAAACCAAAGCAGTTTCCATTCACGTAGAGAACCGTCGCGTCGCGTGCGCCTTGCCCGATGTCCTGGGTGAGCCAAGGGAAGTCGGGCGAGAGACGCTCGGCGTCCACTGACCGTACGAAAATATAACGATCGCGGTGTAATCCCAGCGGTTCGGGGGCGAAGCGCTTTACCATGCGCTTTCCGACCGGCCGTCGAAAACCCCATCCAACCGACCAGTCCGGAACCAGGAAGAACTCGCGGGCGACCCGCATTTGAGCCAGTCGACCAACGCGGCGCGGCGCGGACGGCTCGATAAGACGCAGGCACCCTCTGGCTCTGGCCCACTCGGCGATTTCCCGGACTACGGCATGGAGCTCCGCCTCGGTGGCGATCCGATCCTCTGCCGTTCCACCCCGCCATGCGGGCGTGTCTTGAAGCGACGGGCGACGCCACAGGCACGATGAAACATCTTCGGAAATGACCGTGCGTCCGGATGGGTCGCGAATGGCAAAGCCCGAAGGTGTCCACGCAAATCGGTAATCGAGCCAAAGGTCTATGTTGAACCGGAATACCGGCTGGTGTCTCTCCGCGCAAAGATGAACCAGGACATCCGCCGTCCCGTCGATGCTGTTTGTGAGGAGAAGAAGCAAGGACGACTTACACGAAAAATATCACCAATGAACCATGCACGAGCTCAGTCGAACCGGCAGTCGGGGACCGTGTCCTTGCCATTGTTGGTCTTGCCGGTAACCGTGTCACAGGTGGCGGTGTTCGCCGCCAAATTCAGACTCGCGGCAGTCCCACTTTGTTGGGCATTCCAATCGTAGGGCGCATCCCCGAGGTTGACGACGCGGGATTGAACCGCCAATGACACGGGCGTAATGTCGACCGCGGCGGTGCCGGAGACTGCATTCAAAAGCAAAACAGCAGCAGATATCGACATTGTACGGCCTCCCCTACGTCCACGAATTCATGTTGGCACGGCACTTGGGTGCATTGGCAAAAGAATATTAGGCACTCGAAAAAAAGATAGCAGCGAAGGACGCCAAATTCAAGCTGGGTCGCCATCTGGGCCGTGGGGACGAATTCGATTCAGCACGTGGGGTTAGCCGAAGGGTTAGCCGAAGGCGTACCCGCCGCCCTAAAGTGTAACGGCGGATGACGCCGCGCTAATCCGCCCTGCGCATCTGAGGCCGCGGAATTATATTCGCGGATCCCGGCCACTATGTATTGCGAACTCGATGATGTCTCGCCCCTGAATCAATGTCGAAAGCAGTTGCATCACACAGAAATATTTTCCTCGTGAAATCTCAGCCGAAAATGGATATAGTCAAGAATGTAGTCGAAAAATGGAGGGTCCGATGTCGCTCCAGAACGCGCAGTCATTCCTTGCAAAGGCGTCGATTGTCGTTTTTGCCTTTGTCGTGATCTTCGTCAGCAATCCTGTTTTTGCGAGAAGTGATAACGAGATTCAATGCATCCCACGGACCGCCGTCACCAAGAGCATGATCGTCGCCTCTCTATCGAACGTGCTCGCGCCGGGGGAGCGCAGCTCACCGACTGAAAAGTCAATGGAGACGAAGACAGTTGTCCCCAGTTCGGGGTGGATTCGCGTTGCGCCGCTCGTCACGAAAAGGTGCTGTGGAGTATATAGTTGCGACCAATCCACAGGCACATGCGTTTGTAAACAATGGTGCTGATCGCGAACTCGGCCGGAAGCGCGGATGAATTACTCTGACGGAGAAAGCACGCCCTCGGCGCTTCCGATCTCTATCTACCGGCCGTGCGCTGCAGGCCGATATGACTGATCTGGCCGCCGCTAGATCAGCGCGATCAGAATGAGCCCGATGCCGATCGCGGCGACGTTCCACACCATCGTGCGCAGGAGCGGCACGCCGGCCGCATAGGCGGGCACATAGGCGACGCGGGCCCAGAAGTAGAGTTGCGCCCCCCACCAGGTGAGCGCGCCGTCGCGCCCGGCCACATGGGCGATCAGCACGGCGGCGGCGAAGAACGGGAACGTCTCGATCAGGTTTTTCAAGGCGCGGTCGAGGCGGCCGGGCACGGGATCGAGCGGCGGCATGCTCTCGTCGCGCGCCCCCAGGTTCCAGCGATAGCCGTACTGGGCGCTCTTGGCATGCGCGGCGAGCACGATCTGCACGAAGCCGAGCAGAACGGTGAGGGCGAGCAGGGTGAGTTCGGTGGTCATGATGTCCGGCAGCGGAGGAAAGTGTCGCGGCTTCTACAACATTCAGGAGTGCCAGGGCTTGCACAATCATGTAATATTGGTCCGGGAGCTAGCCAAGGCAATCCATGACCCAAAAACGCACAAATCTGAAGGCCAATCCATTCTGGCGAGAACTCTCCTACCACCTGGGGGTTTTTTCCCCCTTTGCACAATTGCCCGAAGAACGAGAGGCCATGCGCCGACAGCGAGAGGCTGAACGGTTAAAACGCGCTGAAAGGGAGAGAGATGCGGCGCGACAAAAGGATGCACGAGCGCGGCAACAAAAACAAGCCCGCCAAAGGAATAGCTCCACAATAGACTATCACCTCGGAGTATTTACATCCCTCTTTCGATCCTCAAGGCATTTGGAAGCGGAAAGTCTGCGTCAGGCGGAATGCGCGCGAGATTACGAAATTCAGCGTGAAGCTGAACGTCAGCGAGATCAAGAAAGGCGTCGGGAATCTGAACGTCAAAAAGAGCAAGCGAGGCAACGTGAGGCTGACAGCCAGCGCGATGCCAAAAGGCGAGCCGAACAAGAGGAGCATCATCGCCGAAGAGAGGAACGGGAGCGGGCACAAAATAGTAAATTGGACGAGTCGGATGAATGGTGGGTTGTGCTCGGAGTTTCGCGCACGTCAAGTA
>JBARNF010000589.1:0-5316 GCA_049802835.1 Bradyrhizobium sp. | reverse complement strand
CTTCTTGAGAATTTCCACCAGGCGAAAACCACGGTCGAACAATGTCGTAAAGGCGGCTTCTGCCGCCGAGAGCCAGGCCTCGTACTTCGGCTGAGCCGGCGCCGGCGCCGCCTCGCGCCAGATCGCGATTTGCAGAGCGGCGGCAGCAGCCGGCGTGGTGGCGGCATCGATTGCGCGCCGCAGCGGCGCCGGGTCGAGGCCGCCCTTCGCCTGTTCATCAATGGCGACCCGCGCCGCCAACTCTTTCAAGAACTCCGATCCCGCGGGCACGTTGAGCACCGGCCCGACTACCTTGGCCAGCATGCGTAGCCATTCGGCGCGCTGGTCGTCGCCGGTCCCCGTGCCGAATGCCTTTCGGAAATCTTCGTCGTGCTTGATGACCCCGTTCGCAAGCACCTTGAGCTCCGGTTCCGTCAGCGCGACGTCGGGCCTGCTGCCGGCGCTGATGATGCGGTTCACGCGATCGAGTATGGCCGCATGAGCCGGCGAACCATTCGAACCCCTCAGCACGCCGTTTGAGGTGGCGATGCATCCCGGCCCGACCTGGTCGCGCAATGCCATCAACACAGCTTCCGTCAGGCGTTCGGTGCCGTCTTTCCGGCTCGTGGCGGCAAGCGCGGCCGCAAGCGGAGTATCCTTTGCCCTGGCGTCATCCTCCACGGCCTGCTGCAGCAACCGCGGCAGATCGAACAGGTCGGCCAGTTGCTCGGGCAATCGGGCCAGCCAATCCTCGAATGCGATACCGTCGCGGCTGTCGGCCGAACTCGACTGTGCTCGCTTGACCCATAAGGACTCGCGGTCAAGGAAACTGTTGCTGCTGCCGAGGCTTTCCTGGACGTCGAGCGCGCGGCAGAGCACCTCGATCTCGTGGCCGCCGAAATCTGTCTTGTACGGAATGGAGGCAACAATGTTGGGCGCAACCGGCTTCCAGACGACCGCCGGATTGGCCGCATCGCCGAACTTCGGCTCAAGCTCTGTTGTCGCGGCGCGCGGCTTGAAACGCGGCGCGGCGACCAGCAGAACCGTCTGTCCCGCGGGCGCCAGCTTGATCGAATTGAGCTGCACAAACCGGACAAGATTAAGCCGACCGTGCGGGATTGGTGCGGGCAGCGACGCCAGCCCTGCAAAGAACGCCTCATAGTGGAAGTTTGAGGTCTCGTCGTCGACCGCGTCTATCCGCTGTCGCCCATTGGTATCGCTAAAGCCGACCATCTTGAACGGCTCGACATTCTTGAACTGATCCGTATGCGCCGGGTCCTTTGGTGATGCGATATCCCTGACCGCCGCATGGAGCAACGCTCGCCAGCTCGCGTCGGTGAGCTCGAAATTGGCCTTGCGGGCCGCGTTGGGATCGGTCGGAAGCGGCAGCGGCGCAACGATGAATCCGTTGGGGTCGATATCGCCCTGATTGGGGGCCTGGCCTTGCACCGCGGTCGCCCACAGGAAGGAGAATTCAAGTTGGCCTCCGAGCCACGGGAACAGCGGACCGGCGCCTTGCGCGAGATTGTCGAGATAGCTGTCGAACCCGGCGTCACCCGGTTTCGGCGGTTCTATGCCGCGCACCGCGTTGAAGAGCGCTGTGAGCTTGGCGTTGAAATCGTTGTCCGACTCCCCAACCGACGGCCGGACGGCCGCTCCCGATAGCCGTACCCCGACGGTCGGCTTGGTCGGATCGCCCGGAGCGTGCAAGACATCGCAAAACAAGACGAACTTCATGACACGCTCCGGTCAGGCAAAATTGTCCAGATGTTGTCCGGAGGCAGCGCTGCTGCCCTTCTTGAGATAGTAGGTCACGCCCTGACGGACCTTAATCTCGCAGCACCAGCAAATCTTGAAGCTGACTTCGATGGTGCCGCGTCCGATCACCGAACCATCGTTCTGGTAGATCAGCTCGAGCAGCAGATAGAGGCCAATGTTGAAGTAACCCAGGATGACGATGCCGCCGCGCACCAGGAAGATGACCGCGATCGAGAAGCTGGAGCCGCCGCCGCTTTCGAACTCGACATAGGCGCCCACCATGACGAAGACGTAACCGCGGCACGGCCCGAAGGCGAAGTCGAGACCAAGACCGGCCGTCAGGCCGACCGACACCCGGCTGATCAGCTTGCCCGACGAAGGGAAGTACCTGGCGCTGGTTTCGAGCCAGCCGCCGCCGACAAGTATCCATACGCGAAGCACGAACGGCTCGCGCTTGAGGCCGAGCGCCAGCGTCGTTCCCAGCGCGAAATCGCCGCGCCTGCCGCCGCTGCCCTTGATCATCAGCAGTTCGAACGAAGCCGAGAACCGCAGGCCCGTGATCGAGAAGGCGCCGAACGACAACGGCGGCAGCGGCAATTCGATGCGCGCTGCCAGACCCGACGGCATTCCGTTGTCCTCGAGCATCTCAAGGAAGAACCCGGAATTCGGGTCGCTGAACGACTTGATCAGATCGGAGAGGAACTTGATCGCCTTGTCGAGCCGAACGCGGGTCGGATCGATGTCGACGTTGAGCCCCTTGCCGTTCTCGAAGAAGACGCGGGTCTGCTCCAGCGTCGCGAGCGGCGTGCCGCTGAAGGCGAGCTCCCAGTCACCTACCACTTCGGCCTTGGTGGTGCGCCGGGTCACGCCGTCGAGACCGATGGCAAGGTCGGCCAATGCGTCAAACTTCGCACCTACCACCGACAGCTTGAGGGGACCGAACTCGAAGATCTCCGACCGGCTCGGGAACGGAGCCGTGGCCTCCGCCTTCGCCCAGGCCGTCAGGCTCGCCTTGTCGAAGCCGTGGGTGACCTTGACGTGGTCATTGAGCGAGGGAAGACGAATGTTCTTGAACAGGCCGTCGAGCTTCAAGCCGCCGAGATCGGGAAACAGCTTCCCGAAATCGTAGTTCTCCATGCCCTTAGGGATCATCTTGTCGAGGAATTCGTCCGTCGGCACACGGATGCCGAGCGCCTTGAGGTCGTCCCCCGCTCGATTCATCAGCGCGACGACGGGAGAGCTCTGCACGGCGTCGCGCGCGTCGTCGAAGAAGTAAGCGATCCGCTCGCGGTTGAATTTCAGATTCGGCAGGATCGGCGACGAGCCGGCGGCGCGGATCAGCGCCAGCGTCTCGCTCGGATTCTGGAAGCTCGGCGCCTTGGCCAGCCGCTTGTAACCCTCCTCGAGGACGCGGACATCGTCGGCGAGCCCAGGCGGGATCTTGTCACGAAGGCCCTTGGCAATGTCAGCGGCACCCTGCTTGATCCGATCGGCTGCCTTAGCGATGGCCGCCGCAAGGGCGCCTGCCTGGCCTTTCAGTTCGCAAATGACCTTGTCAACGGCGTCGACCAGGTCGGTCTCGAGCTTGCCGATGACGGTGTTGGCACTTGCAGCCGCGTCGTTGAGGGCCGTTTCGAGCTTCTTCTCCTGGTCGCCGATCGCGACGCCGACCTCGTCGAGCAGCCCGCCAATCGCCTTCAGGACGTCAGCGGCGGCCTTGTCGACCTTGGCCTTGAGGCCGTCCGCACGCTTGACCAGGTCCTGCAGCTCCGTCTTTACCTTCCTCTTGATATCTTCAACGCTGGACGCGGTATCGAGGCAGATCGTGTGAATGCGGTTGATCGTGTCGTCGTAATCCTGTTGAAGATCGGACCGGAAATCCTTGAGCGCGGTCTCGGCAGAGCCGGCCAGCTTTGCCGCTTCGTCGGTGAGCGACTGCATGGCGGCCGCCGCCTTGGCAACCTGATCAACGGTATCATCGACCGCCTTCTTGATCGTTGTTTTCGCGTCGTCGATCGTTTTGCCCGCCTTGGCGATATCAGCCATCGCGGTGTCGTGAAGGCTGACGAGCGTGGTTCGGAGCTCGGCAACTAAATCTAGGACTTTCTTTGTACCACCGGCAAGCAGCGGGCGGTCCTTGATTTCCCTCGGCAGCCCGCGCCGCCCTACCTTGTCGACCGCATCAAGCGCGGTCAACGCCTTGGCCTGATATCCCTCGTAGAGATTGACCAACGGGCGGAAATCGGCCTGCGCCGCAATCGTGTCGATCTTCTTCTTGAGGACATCGCCGTCCTGCTTCAGGGCTTCATTGGCGGCGTCGATCTCGCCACGGAAGTTCCTGATGCTCTGGTCGAGTTTGCGGAGCCCCGCGCCGACGGCGTTGAGGGCGCTGAAGATGGTGAGGCGGACCGGCGCCAGCGTCTCCTCGATCCGCCGCGCCAGAACCTCGGCGGTCTGGACCGCAGTTCCGGCCGGAAGGAATTCGTCAAGCCGAAGCACGACAGCATCGGCCTCGCCAATGAGTGTGTCGACCCGCGAAAGGAGGGATTTTGCCATCTCCGTCGCGATGCGCGCCTTGACGGCATCGGATGCATCAGTCCATCCCGACTTGGCGCCCTTCAGATTGTCCTGCGCACGCGCTACTGCTGCCTTGATCGAGCCACGCACCTTTGCGGCTTCGCGGTGAATGACGTTCTTGATCTCGCCAAGCCGGTCGATCTCGGTATCGAGAGCGGCTTCGATTTCCTCCTTGCTCTTCCCAACCGCGCCGAGCAGGTTGCCCAGTACGGTGCGACCTTGCGATACGGCGTCGCCGAGCACCGACTCCAGCCGGCGCGCATCGCCAAGAATGCGCTCGAGCTCCTGGCGCAGCGCAAGCGCCTGTCCCGCTGCTCCTCCGGCAATGCCCGTCGGTTGGGCACGCGACACGGTGATGGTTTCCAGCACCGCGGCGATCGGCACGCTGCTGGTACGCGTCGCCACCAGGTTGGCCGCCGCGCCTTCCGTTTCGATATCGAAGGTGCCGCCGACATGTATCGGGTCATGCATCATGTCGTCGGGCGCCATCCCGTCCGGGTTGCCCGGATCGAGATCGGGCGCGCCAACCGGCCCGGGCGGGGGAAGGTTGTCGTAGTCGATGATTTCGCGCGGGGCCCAGAGATTGGGATTGTCGCCGTCTTCTTTCCTCGTCGAGGTGAAGAACACGAGCTGGTATGGCTTGGCGCTGCGTCCCGCGATCGAAGCGGCGGTATCGGTATGCGCGCCCGTGCAATGCAAGCGAATGTCCGGCTTCGGATAGATGTCCGGATCTTCGCCTTCGCGCCACAGCGGAACAATCCAGCCGTCCGGTACGTCATGTCCCCAGCGGCTATCGACCGGTATGCGCAGCGTGCGGAACACGCAGGCTTCATACAGGGCACGCTTCTTCAGGTTGGTGCCGGTCTCCGGGAACAGGCGCTCGGGCTCTAGAATGTCGACATACTCGCGAACCTTGCGCAGCACGGGACGGCCGAAATGCTGTCCGGCCTGTTGCCGCGCGAACTGATCGGGCGGAAGCACGGTGCGCTCATCGACAATGAC
>JBARNF010000588.1:0-5267 GCA_049802835.1 Bradyrhizobium sp. | reverse complement strand
TCGGCCGGCAGCTCCATGATGCCGTCATGGTCCTCGGAGATCTGCAACTCGGCCGCCGAGCACAGCATGCCGCGGCTCTCGACGCCCCTGATGGTGCCGACGCCGAGCGTGATGTTCTTGCCGGGGACGAAGGTGCCGGGCGGCGAGAACACGCTGACGAGACCGGCGCGCGCATTCGGCGCGCCGCACACCACCTGCACCGGCGCCCCGCCGTCACCGGTATCGACCATGCACACCCGCAGGCGATCCGCATTCGGATGCTGCGCGGCGGAAATCACCCGCGCGATTGAAAACGGCGCCAGCGCCTTCGCCTTGTCCTCGATGTTCTCGACCTCGAGCCCGATCATGGTGAGCTTGTCGGCAAGCTTTTCCAGCGGCTCGTCGGTATCGAGATGTTCCTTCAGCCAGGAGAGCGTAAATTTCATTGGGCAACTCTTTGATCGGCGAAAACTTCAACCAGCCGAAACCGTTCGCACATCAGCATCATGTCTTCGCTGAATCGGCCAAGCCGTCCGAAATAGGTCCGGTGCGCCTCGCGCCAATAGGCGAGGCTGCGGTCGCCCTCGCCTTCTTCATAGGCGAAGGCGGCGTCGACCTCATTGTAACGGCGATAGGTCACTTCGGTGGTTTCGATCACGCAAGCCGGCGTGCCATGTCCATCGAGCACGATCCAGCGTTCGCCCGGCGTCGACGTGTTGGGTTCGTCCTCGGTTGAGCAGGTCGCGGTTTTCACGCCCTTGATCACGAGGGCGAGCAACTCGTCGGCCAACTCCGGCCCGTCGCCGAAGGCGAACGAGCGCAAGCCCTGATATTCCGCAGGGACAGCACTCACGTGCTCAATCCCCCCGCCAGCGTCGGGACGTCGAGCGGCTTGAAGCCGTAATGCGAAAGCCAGCGCACGTCGCTGTCGAACAATTGCCGGAGATCGGCGATGCCGTATTTCAGCATGGCGATGCGGTCGAGGCCCATGCCCCAGGCAAAGCCCTGGTAGACATCAGGATCGATGCCGCAGGCGCGCTGCACGTTCGGATGCACCATGCCGCAGCCGAGAATTTCGAGCCAGTCCTCGCCTTCGCCGAAACGGATTTCGCCCTTGTCGCGCCGGCACTGGATGTCGACCTCGAGCGAGGGCTCTGTGAACGGGAAGAACGACGGCCGGAACCGCATGTTGATGTGGTCGACCTCGAAGAACGCCTTGCAGAACTCGTGCAGGATCCATTTGAGATGGCCGAGATGCGAGCCCTTGTCGATGACGAGGCCTTCGACCTGGTGGAACTGCGGCGTATGCGTCGCGTCGGAGTCGATGCGATAGGTGCGGCCCGGGCAGATGATGCGGATCGGCGGCTTCTGGGTCAGCATGGTGCGCACCTGCACCGGCGAGGTGTGGGTGCGCAACAGCATGCGCGAGCCGTCCGGCTTCGGATTGAAGAAGAACGTGTCGTGCATCTCGCGCGCCGGATGGCCTTCCGGGAAGTTCAGCTTGGTGAAGTTGTAGTCGTCGGTCTCGACGTCGGGGCCCTCCGCGATCGAGAAATCCATGTCGGCGAAGATCGTGGTCAGCTCGTCCATCACCTGGCTGAGCGGGTGAATGCGCCCGGTCTCGGCCGGCGTATCCTGCAGCGGCAGCGTGACGTCGATGGTCTCAGCCGCCAGTCGCGCATCCAGCGCGGCTGATTTCAGCACCTCGCGCCGTGCGGTCAGCGCCTGCGTGACCTTGTCCTTGGCGAGATTGATCGCGGCTCCCTGCGTCTTGCGCTCGTCCGGCGACATCTTGCCGAGCGTCGCCAGCAGCGCCGAGATCGAGCCCTTCTTGCCAAGGGCTGCAACGCGCACGGCTTCGAGCGCGGCTTCATCGCCGGCGGCGGCAATCTGGTCGAGGATCGAGGTTTCGAGCGCAGCGAGGTCGGACACGGTCAAAATCTCCGCGGAAAAAGGCGGCTGGGTTGTCGCCGCGCGGGCGACACGGGTCAAGCGAAAGGATGCGCACTGGCGGTGCGGGGCCGAATAGCAAAAAGCGGCCGAGATCATCGGCCGCTTTAGCAGTCCTCGCGATGGAGAGGCGATCAGGCGGCGAGCGCCGCCTTGGCCTTCTCAACGATCGCCTGGAACGCGGCGGGCTCGGTGATCGCGAGATCCGACAGCACCTTGCGGTCGACGGTGATGCCGGACTTGGACAGGCCGTCGATAAATCGGCTGTAGGTCAGCTCGAACGGACGGACGGCGGCGTTGAGGCGCTGGATCCAGAGCGCGCGGAAGGTGCGCTTCTTGCGCTTGCGATCGCGGAACGCATACTGGCCGGCTTTCTCGACGGCCTGCTTGGCGGTGCGGATCGTGTTCTTGCGGCGGCCGTAATAGCCCTTGGCGGCCTTGAAGACTTTCTTGTGCTTGGCGTGGGAAGTCACACCGCGTTTGACGCGAGACATGACGGGTATCCTTGGATTCAGAGATGACGATCAGCCGCGGCTTGGAGGCGGCCAGGGTTTCGGAAGCGAGAGGCCGGTCAGGCGTTCGGCAAGAAGTATTTCTTGACGTTGTCGCCGTCGGTCTTGAACAGCACGCGGGTACCGCGCAGCTGCCGGATCTGCTTCTTCGTCCGCTTGATCATGCCGTGGCGCTTGCCGCGCTGGGCGTGCATCACTTTGCCGGTGGCAGTCACCTTGAAGCGCTTTTTGGCGCCGGATTTGGTCTTCAGCTTGGGCATTTGGCTCTCCTTGATGCCGCAACGGCAAGCCGCCCGCGAAAGCGGCGCCATCAGGCGAAAATGCTCGTTAGAGCGTTGGATGTGCTCAGGTTTTCTGTCCGAACCCGGACCCACCCGCACAGAGACATCGCCACGGCAGCCCTTGATCAGCCGGGCGATGAAGGCCGCGCTTATGCCAGAGAAGTCCTCTGTTGGCAACGCTGAACCGCCGAATCAGCTAGCCCTACCAATGGTCAGCCGACCCCATCAGCGCAGGACCGATCATGACCCGCCTCATCCGCCCCGCCATCTCTGCTGCCGTTGCGACCATGCTGACGGCCGGCCTCGCCGTGCTGCCGACAGCGCCTGCCCGTGCGGCCGGCTTCGACGGCGCCTGGACGGTGCTGATCATCACCCAGGCCGGCAATTGCGACCAGGGCTACAGCTTCCCGGTGAAGATTGCCGGCGGCCGGGTCACCTCGGGCGGCACGGCCAACATCACCGGAACGGTCGGCCGCGGCGGCGCCGTCACCGTGCGGGTGTCGCAGGGCGGCTCCTACGCCAGCGGCTCGGGACGGCTCGGCGCTGCGTCGGGTTTCGGTGTCTGGAGCGGAAGAGGTTCGTCCGGCACCTGCCGTGGGCGGTGGGAGGCGACGCGGTCCTGATCCCGTTTCCTCTTGCCAGGACGAGAAAAAGCCCGCCAAACGCCTGGCGGGCCCGGTGGGACGCGTCGTTATCCGGCAGCTAGCGCGGAGCCAGCACCATCACGACCTGACGTCCCTCGAACTTGGCGTCCTGCTCGACCTTGGCAAACGCCGCCACGTCGGACTTGACCTTGTCGAGCAGCTTGGTGCCGATCTCCTGATGCGCCATTTCGCGGCCGCGATAGCGCAGCGTGATCTTGACCTTGTCGCCTTCCTCGAAGAAGCGCTGCATTGCGCGCATCTTCACGTCGTAGTCGTGATCATCGATCATCGGACGGAGCTTGATCTCCTTGATCTCGACGACCTTCTGCTTCTTGCGGGCCTCGGCAGCCTTCTTCTGCGCCGAATATTTGTACTTCCCGTAGTCCATGATCTTACAGACGGGAGGCGTATTGTTCGGCGAAATCTCGACCAGATCCATGCCCGCTTCGGCGGCCATCTTGATCGCGATCACGGTCTCGGTGACGCCAAGATTGGTGCCTTCCGAATCGATCAGCTGGATCTGCGCATTGCGAATTTCATCATTGGTGCGCGGCCCGTCTTTGACGGCAGCGGGCGGGGCTCTATTGGGGCGGCGAATGGGTAGTTCTCCAAGGTTGTGGAAGAAGGCGGCTAGTTTGAAGGAAGATGTCCGCGCGGGCAAGATCGCTGGCGTCCGGTCCGTCGAATTTCCGTCCGGTCGTCGCGGCTCTTGCCTCGCAGGCGCAGGGCTTCGGTGCGACCGTCAGCCCTTACATTTCCCGCAAAGAGACCATCTGGCCGAAAACGGCGATCAAATCCGCGATTTTCAGGGCCGCGATGGTTCCGGTTGCGACATAGAGTGCGCGGGGCCGTTTCGCAAGCGGAAGCATCTGCTGGATCGGATTGACGCACGCTGCCGGCTCGCCCAGACAACACTCGGAACTGAGTAACGATCCATGAACCCTGCTGCTGAAATTGCCGGTACGCCCGCCTTCCTCGACGTCGGCGTGGGCGAATTGTCGCGCCGAATCGCGGTGCGGGCGCGCGCAGGGAGCCCACCCGGCCTGTTCTGGCTTGGCGGCTTCAACTCCGACATGCAGGGCACCAAAGCACTGGCGCTGGACGCCTGGGCTGCCGAGCACGGCCGGGCCTGCGTCCGCTTCGATTATTCGGGGCATGGCGAATCCGGCGGCCGCTTCGTCGACGGCACCATCAGCCGCTGGCTGGAGGAGAGCGTCGCGGTCTTCCGCCAGGTCTGCCGGGGCCCCCAGGTGGTGATCGGCTCGTCGATGGGCGGCTGGATGGCGCTGCTGCTGGCGCGCGAGCTGCTCAGACAGCCCGCCGAGGCAACGCTCGCCGGCCTGGTCCTGATCGCCCCCGCGCCCGACTTCACCGAGGAGCTGATGTGGAAGGGCTTCTCGCCCGAGATCCGCCAGGAGATCGAGACCGAGGGGGTCTGGATGCGCCCGTCGGGCTACGGCGAACCCTATCCGATCACCAAGGCGCTGATCGAGGACGGCCGCAATCATCTGCTGCTCGGCGGTGCCATCAATGTCGGCTGCCCGGTGCGCATCCTGCAGGGCGCGAAGGACCCGGACGTGCCCTGGCAGCACGCGTTCGCGCTGGCGCACCGGTTGCCGGCCGACGATGTCGTACTGACCATGATCCAGGACGGCGACCACCGGCTGTCGCGGCCGCAGGACATTGCGCACATGCTGGCCGCGGTCGGCGAGATGGACTGAGGCGTTCGGCCTCAGCTCTCCGCACGCCACTCCGCGCGGACGTTCTCATCCGTTTCGGACGCCAGCGCCGTTGCCGCCAGTGCCGCGAATGCCGTGGGGACGAGCAGCTGCGCCAGCGCCCATGCCGCCGCGCCGCGCACCAGCGGGTCAGGATCGGCCGCGAGCCGTTCGGCCGCGGGG
>JBARNF010000587.1:0-1789 GCA_049802835.1 Bradyrhizobium sp. | reverse complement strand
AACCTGAGCTCAATTGCGCGGTTCCGCTCAGCAAAGCCTGGATGGCGTCGCCGCCGCCCTTGAAGACCACGTCTTCCAGCTTGGGAAGCTTCTCTTGAAGCTTGAGAACCTCGAGCTGGATCTGCGGCGTCGTGCCGATCGGCGGCGTCGCGCAATTGAATTTTTCGGGATTGGCGCGTGCAAGCGCGACGAATTCCTTCATCGTCTTTGCCGGCAGGTCGGACTTGACGACAAATGTATTGGGCGAGGTCGCCAGCTCGCTGATGCCGACAAAGTCCTTGAGCGGGTCAAAGGGAATCTTGTTGTACAGGCTGACATTGACCGAAAGCGCGTTGGTCGCGAGCAAAATCGTGTAGCCGTCCGGCTCGGATCGCGCGGCATTGCTGAAGCCGATATTGCCGCCGGCGCCGCCGATATTCTCGATGATGAAGGTCTTGCCGGTCGACTGCTGGAGCGCGGCAGCCGTGATGCGCCCGACAATATCCGATGGTCCGCCGGGCGTGTTGGCCACGATGATTTTGACCGGCCGGTCGGGATAGGCGGCAAGGGCCGAGCTCGCGCGCAGGATTGCCGGTCCCGCAACGCCGGCCGCCAGCGCGCCCTTGATGATGCTGCGGCGCGTGGGCGCCGAGTGTTCGTTGGATCTTGTCATTGTCCTCCCCTGAGTTTCGGCAATATTTTCTGATTAGCGCCTTATGATGTCTTAGGCTAAGCTTTTGCGATTATTGGAGCAATGGCCTCAAAAAACGGGCACCCGCGGTTGATCAAAGGCCGCGAATTTCACGTTATTCAAACCGCACGGTCCGGTCATTCCGCCCATGACAGATACAGC
Source organism: Bradyrhizobium sp. (assembly GCA_049802835.1). Taxonomy (GTDB): domain Bacteria; phylum Pseudomonadota; class Alphaproteobacteria; order Rhizobiales; family Xanthobacteraceae; genus Bradyrhizobium. The sequence continues at coordinate 957 of JBARNF010000587.1, read as the reverse complement.
AACGCGAGCGACGACCTGGCACGAAATCGTGCTCGCAACTCTCAAGGCCAACGACGTCAGGCTGGTGGTCTACGTCCCCGACCGGGTATTCACCCCTCTGATCAAGGCCATCCATGCCGACAACTTCTTCACGACCTTTGCCGCCACCCGCGAGGAAGAGGCACTTGGCATAATTAGCGGCGCCTGGATGGGCGGCATGCGTGGCGCAGTCCTGATGCAGACAAGCGGCTTCGCCACGATTCCAAATGCGCTGGCATCACTCATCGTCCCGTCGCAAATTCCGGCGCTGATTTTTGTATCGGAACGCGGCACGCTGGGTGAATTCAATCTTGGCCAGGCGCTCGTGTGCAAAACCATGCGGCCCGTGCTCGATTCGCTTGCCGTCGAAAACATAACGATCACGCGCCAGGACGAACTCGCATTTATTATTGATCGCTCGATCAAGCAGGCCGTCGCGACGCAGGCGCCTGTCACTTTCATTCTTTCGCCTCTGCTCACGGGCGGCAAAGTGTTCGAGGCCTGAGGTCATGATCGCCACACAGACAGGAGCCATCGGCGCCCACAACGCAAAAGTGATGAACCGTTTCGAGCTGACGAAACGGCTGGTGAACCAACTCAAGAACGATGAAGCGGTGATCGGCGGCATCGGCAACGCCAATTTCGACCTGTGGGCGAGCGGCCAGCGCCCGCAGAATTTCTACATGCTTGGCAGCATGGGCCTCACGATACCGATTGCCCTCGGTGTGGCGATAGCGCAACCGCGCCGGCACGTCATCGCACTTGAAGGCGATGGTTCGCTGCTGATGCAGCTCGGTTGCCTTGCCACGGTCGCCGAGCGGGCACCGAAGAACCTCACGATAGTCGTGTGGGACAACGGCATCTACCAGATCACCGGTGCGCAACCGACCGCGAGCGCCACCACCGCCGATCTGGTCGCTATCGCGCGCGGGTCGGGGC
>JBARNF010000586.1:0-1969 GCA_049802835.1 Bradyrhizobium sp. | reverse complement strand
GCTCCTGACCGCGCGCGAGCGCGAGGTGCTCAACCTGATCGCCGCCGGCGCCTCCAACAAGGAGGCTGGACGCCAGCTCGGCATCAGCCCGCGCACCATCGAGGTCCACCGCGCCCGCATCATGGAGAAGCTGGGGGCGAAGAACGCGGCGGATCTGGTGCGCATCGTGCTGTCCGAGGCGCGCCACTGATCGTTTCCACGTGTCGGCTCGCAGCCACCGCGACGGTCCGTAGTTCGCCGTAGCGTGGTACTACGAATTTGAGAATGACGCCGGGGAGCGCACATTCAACCATCGCAATTTCTCGTTGGCAGCGGCGGACGGTTGTTGCGCGGGCGCCGGGCATTGGAAATCATGAATATGGCGGTTTACGTTCTCGAAGATGATCCGGGCGTGAGCGATTCCCTCGCTCTCCTGCTCGGCCATCTCGGATTCGAGGTCGTCTGCCACTCCGATGCGGAGCGATTCTTCCGCAGCCCGCCACCGGCCGCGGACGACATCGTGTTCGTCGATCTCATGCTGCCCGGCATCAGGGGCGCCGACGTCATCCGCTGGCTGCAGCGGCTGAAGGATCCGCCGCGCGTGGTCGCCATGTCCGGCCAGTCGCAGAGCGTGATCGACGCCGAACTGCGCGACGTCGGGGTCACCCAGGTGATTCGCAAGCCGCTCAGCCAGAAGGCGATCACCGCCCATCTCGGGCGCGCGAATCATTAGGCTGGCCGCGTCGCGCGCCGCCGCTGTTTCATGCAAGACATCGAATGCGTCGGCGGTAAATAACGGCCGGCTTTTCGCGTGTCTTCGCTCCTGCGTTGCTGACGGCGCGGAAAGAAATCGTCGAGAACAATTCGCAATTGCACGCGTGTTAACTCCACTTTCCTTCGCTACGCGTTATTGCGTACGCATTCATGCCAAATTTCATGCCTCCATCACCTTCAGTAATGTCTTATTCGACCGATCAAGCACCGTCTCAAACTCCGCGCCTCCGGGCAAGGACCCCCAATGAAACAAGCCATCGAAGACCGGATCTCTCCGACTTCTGGCGAGCGCTGTCGTCTGCCTTCGGCGCATGTCGCCCGCCTGGCGGCGGTGCGCGAGCTGCGGCGTGACGACGAGCCGCACGGCCAGCGGCAGCGTATCGGCCAGCACGCCCACATCTTCCGCGAAGGCGACCAGGCGGACCGTCTCTATCAGCTCGTCGACGGCGCGGTGATGCTCTACAAGCTCCTGCCCGACGGCCGCCGGCAGGTGGTCGAGCTCTTGGGCGCGAACGACGTGTTCGGCCTCTCCGCCCTGCCGGTGTACGACTGCTCGGCGGAGACCCTGGTCGCCGGCACCATCGTCGCCTACGACCGCTCGGCGGTCGAGCAATCTCCCGACCTGCTGCGCCGGCTGAGCGGACACGTCCACGCGCAACTGTGCGCGCTGCACGAGCACGCCGTCCTGCTCGGCCGCAAGTCCGCCCTGGAGCGGGTGGCGAGCTTCGTCATGCACTGCGTGCCGGGACGCGGCGGCTACAGCTGCTCCGGCCCGCGCTGCGGCGGCGACTCGGCCATCGTGCGGCTGGGCATGACCCGCCAGGAAATCGCCGATTATCTCGGTCTCACGCTGGAGACCGTTTCGCGCGCCTTCTCCGAGCTGCGTCGACGCGGAATCATCGCGATCGACAAGCAGGAGGAGGTTCGCGTGCACGACGTTTGCCGCATGTGCCAGCTGACCGGGGCTCACTGAGCCTGGGGCACTGCGCATCGGCAATCCGGAGAATCGCTCATCTCCTCCCCGAGCGATCCTCTTCAACTTCAGGCGCCGTACCTCGTGTGCGGCGCTTTTTTTTGTTCGCGACAGTCGCCGCAAATTCAGACTCGTCGTGCGCGGGCTTGGCCCGCGCATCCCGATGATGGAGGCACCGTGCTCTCCACAGCGAGATCGCCGGGTCGAGCCCGGCTATGACGATGGGGAGAGTCGGCGCCGAAG